>CAYLMZ010000048.1:0-9228 GCA_964385035.1 uncultured Loktanella sp. | reverse complement strand
TTGGCATGGAACCGCGCCACCCGTTTGGCCTTGTCCGGCACGACAAGTGCCTTCTGGCGTAGCGGGTCTTGGGTTGTGACACCCACAGGGCAGTGGTTCGTGTGGCAGGCCTGTGCCTGAATGCAGCCGATGGCAAACATGTACCCGCGGGCCGAATTGCACCAGTCCGCCCCGAGTGACAGCGCGCGCGCAATGTCGAAGGCCGAGACGATCTTGCCTGCGGCGCCAATCTTGACCTGATCGCGGATGCCCGCCCCGCGCAGTGTGTTGTGAACAAAGGTCAGACCTTCGACCATCGGCATGCCGACATGGTTGGCAAACTCGAGCGGTGCTGCACCAGTCCCGCCTTCGGTCCCGTCAACCACGATGAAGTCCGGGATGATGCCGGTTTCCAACATCGCTTTGACCATGCACATGAATTCACGTCGGTGGCCGATGCATAGCTTGAAACCAACCGGTTTGCCCTTTGATAATTCACGCAACTGCCCGATAAATTGCATCAGACCCATAGGCCCGCTAAACGCGCTATGGGCAGCGGGTGAAACACAATCCACGCCCATCGGAATCTCGCGCGCCTCGGCAATTTCGGGCGTAATCTTGGCGGCAGGCAGCATCCCGCCATGGCCCGGTTTCGCCCCTTGGCTGAGCTTAATCTCGATCATCTTGACCTGATCATCGGCGGCCTGTTCGGCAAAGCGCTTTGGGTTGAACGTGCCATCCTCGTTCCGGCACCCGAAATAGCCAGAGCCGATTTCATAGATCAGGTCACCCCCGCCTTGGCGGTGGTAGCGGCTGATCCCGCCTTCGCCGGTGTCATGGGCGAACCCGCCCATCTTGGCGCCTTGGTTCAGCGCTGCGATTGCGTTGGCCGACAGTGAGCCAAAGCTCATGGCCGAGATATTATAGAGAGAGGCATTATAGGGCTGTTTGCAGTTCGGCCCGCCAATGGTGACGCGAAAGTCGGTGTTGTCGAAATGCGTCGGCTGAACCGAGTGGGTGAGCCATGAATAGCCTGCCTCATAGACCTTCTCGTGGCTGCCGAATGGCCGCTTGTCCTCGGCCCCTTTGGAGCGTTGATAGACCAATGAGCGTTGTTCGCGGCTAAAGGGCTGCTCTTCCTGATCGCTTTCGATCAGATACTGCCGGATTTCCGGACGGATTTTTTCGAACAGGAACCGGATATGACCGAGCACCGGATAGTTCTTCAACACTGCATGGCGCGTCTGGCTGATATCGCGCAGGCCTAGAAGTGTCAGTGCGCCGAAAATGATTGCTGGAACGAAAACCCAAGTTTCCCACATGGCCACGATCAAACAGATCACGGTCAGTATCGCGACGATCACAAGCGTCGCATAGCGCTGCATTGCAATGATATTCTGCAAGAGCTCGCCCTCCCTTTGATGCTTTCACAGTAGGCGGGCAAAATTCAGAACGAAAGGTTGATTTGATGATCGTTTCTTCAAGAAAGTGGGATCAGAAGTTGGGCGTGACCCCGGGCAGGTTCAATGCCTTGATCAATTCGCGCAATTCCTGCCTTGCGGCGACGTTGGAAATGCTCAGGCCTTTCACCCCGATGTCGCGCAAATCAAGCAAAGTCAGACCCCGTGGAAAGAGTTCCCGGAAAATGACCCGCTCACTGAAACCCGGGCCCACACGGAAACCGATGCGCTTGGCGAGTTTGTCTACCACGCGCTCCATCTTTTCCTTGTTGATCATCGCCTGAGATCCCACACGGTTGCGCAGCACAATCCAGTCGATGGGATCAAGGCCCGCTTGAGCACGGGGTTGCTTCGCGCTCCAGACCATTTCGGAATAGATCGACGGGCCCAAAATTTCTTCGCCTTCCGTATCGACGCGGGCCAGCATATCGAAGTCGACAAAACTGTCGTTAAGCGGGGTGATCAGCGTGTCGGCCAGTGAATGCGCGACCTGGGCAAGCCGCGTGTGCGAACCGGGGCAGTCGATCAGCACAAAATCCCTGGCGTCTTTTAGCTCTCCCAAAGCGGCATAGAGCCGATGGTCGAGCGCTGTTTCACCGGCTGGCAGGCTGCTTTCGTCGATCTCGGGGAGCGGGTGATAGGTTGGCGTGGGCAGGTCGAGGCCTTCTTTGGCAATGAATGCCTGCCGGTTCTGGATGTACCGCCCAAGAGTCAGTTGCCGCAAATCCAGATCCAGAATGCCCGTGCGATGCCCCATCCGCGCAAGCGCAGTTGCCACATGCATCGACACCGTTGATTTGCCGGCACCACCCTTTTCGTTGCCGACCACAATGATATGCGCCACCCGTTGATTCCTCTGCTCATGGGAGTTTTGCGGACCATAGTGCGGCCTGTCAGAAGGGAAAAGCGGATGTGGCTGCAAAGCCACGGCTTTTTGGCCCCTATTGACAGATTGGCACCAAAGGCGCATGTGCCTACCCGTGAGCCGAGATTTTCCTGCCGCGTGAGCAGTGTCGGGGCCAAACGCCCCAGACGAGAGACCGGTCACATCATCGCACCCATTTCACGCGAGGGGAGCAGCGTCGTACCGGCAGGCACGCAATGAGGCCGCCCGTCAGATACGCCGCAACCCAAGACGCGAAGACCCCCGCAAGCAATGCGGAGGGTCGTCAATGATGCAGGCCTTTTGCCTGCGCTAAGAAAGGTATCCAGAGATGGATTTTGACATGCTTGGGCTGGCACCACGATTGATTGCAGCCCTGAAAGAACAAGGGATCACCGATCCCACCCCGATCCAGACACAAGCCATTCCGCACGCCATGAATGGCCGCGACGTGATGGGGCTGGCGCAAACCGGCACCGGCAAGACAGCAGCTTTTGGCCTGCCGATGATCCATGCCTTGATGAAGGCAGGCGTGAAACCCAATGCCAAGACCGCCCGCGGTCTCATCCTTGCGCCGACCCGCGAGTTGGCCAAACAGATTTCAGAGAACCTGACGAACTACACCAAGGGAAGCCATTTGAAGGTTGCTTTGGTTGTCGGCGGGGCAGGGATTGTCGCCCAGACAAAACGGCTTGCGGGCGGGGTTGACCTGTTGGTGGCAACGCCGGGTCGTTTGATCGACTTGCTCGATCGTCGTGCAGTCCGGTTGGACGAAACGATCTATCTGGTCCTCGATGAAGCCGACCAGATGCTGGATATGGGTTTCATCCATGCGCTGCGCCGTATCGCGCCGCTCTTGGCAAAGGATCGTCAGACGATGATGTTCTCGGCCACGATGCCGAAACTGATGAACGAGTTGGCCGATACCTACCTTGATAACCCTGTGCGGGTGCAGGTGAACCCTCCGGGGCAGGCTGCGAAAAAAATCAACCAATCTGTGCATTTCGTGGCCCAAGCCGCCAAGATGGATTTGCTGGTCGATCTTTTGGACAAGCACCGCGATGAACTGGCGCTTGTCTTTGGTCGCACCAAGCATGGGTGCGAGAAGATGTACAAATACCTTGAGAAAAAGGGATTTGCCGCCGCTTCTATCCACGGCAACAAAAGCCAGGGCCAGCGGGACCGCGCGCTTGCGGCCTTTAAGCAAGGCAAGGTGCGGGTTCTTGTTGCCACCGATGTGGCGGCCCGTGGTCTGGATATTCCTGCCGTGCGCCATGTCTATAATTACGATCTGCCCAATGTGGCCGAAAACTATGTCCACCGGATCGGCCGGACCGCGCGGGCCGGGGCCGACGGCAGTGCGGTTGCCCTTGTTGCTCCTGATGAGATGATCGAATTGCAAGACATCGAAAAGGCCATGAAGGAAGAGATCCCCGTCGCCTCTGGTCGGCGCTGGGACGTTCAGCCGGGACAGAAAAAACGCCCCAATGGCGGTGGCGGCGGTCGTCGCGGTGGTGGCGGCAGACCCGGTGGCGCGCGGGCTGGCGGTGGCGGCAAGCCAAACGCAGGCGGCAAGCCGGGCGGGTTCAAGCGGCGAGGCGGCGGTAAGGGCCGCGCCCGCGGTAAGCCTGCGGCATAGATCAGCCGTACTTGCGGAAGGCTTCCATTTCGATGGCGAGCTTCATCTGAAGCTCTGACAAGCGCGCCATTTCCTTTTGGCGCGCTTTTTCATCTGTCAGCGTTTTCAGATGCGCTGACGCATCGAGTATTTGCTGGCGCAAGATCACCACTGGCGATTTGGCGTCTGCCTCTTTCATCATGCGGTTCAATACGGCGTTCTGTGGATCATCCAGATGCGGCAGCGGCTTGCCTGCCCCCGGCAAGTCTTCGAAATCGCCGCGCTTTTCGGCGTTCTGGACGATCTGATCGATCAGGCTGCTAAGGGGATGATGCATTCTATCAGTGTCCGGTCGCACGTGAATGAGGCGATTTCGCAGAACTATGCTACGCTTGCTCCTGCAATTTGGGAGGTAGGTATGGCTGATCCGTTTCAGAATGTCGATGCGGCGGGGGAAGAGTTCATT
This sequence comes from uncultured Loktanella sp., assembly GCA_964385035.1. Lineage (GTDB taxonomy): Bacteria > Pseudomonadota > Alphaproteobacteria > Rhodobacterales > Rhodobacteraceae > Yoonia. The sequence continues at coordinate 4,822 of CAYLMZ010000048.1, read as the reverse complement.
CGGCTGTTTGCCGATTCGATGGATGTCCGACAGGCCGATCCAACAATGGAGGCAATTGTTTCCGACTATCTGGACGTCCTGTCATTCGGGCCCGAGACGTTGACCATTGAGGTTGGCGCAGGCGCTGGCGCCGTCACGCGGCGGATCGCGGCCAAGGCAGCGCCTGCGTCTGTGATCGGATATGAGCCCTCAAAGGGGTTTGTGGTAGAAGCGCGCAAGCGGGGCGGCGACCACCCGAATTTGGAGTTTGAAGTCGCAGATGGCGCAGAGCTCCCGCTCGATAAGGGTGTGGCTGATCACGTGGTCATGCACACGGTTCTGACCCATGTCACGAACCCTGAGGCATTGATTGCAGAGGCCTTCCGCGTGCTCAAACCGGGGGGAACGTTGGTGCTTTGCGATGCAGACTTTTCAAAGGCGACCCTGTCGAGTTTTCCCAATGACCCGTTGGATGCCTGTGCACGGGCCTTTGTCGCAGGCTTTGTGACGGACCCGTTCATGGTGGCCAAGATGCGTGGCCTCGCGATTGCCGCCGGTCTTGTGGCGCAGGATTTCAAGATCACGAGCCGCGTTGTCGACAACTCGGAACAAATGATCCCGTGGGTGACTGAAACGACCAAGATTATGGTTGCTGCCGGTCAGATCGGGCAACCTTTTGCCGATGCGCTTGAGGCAGAGTATTTACGGCGGTTGGATGCCGGAGCCCTTTATGGATATCAGGCGTTCGGGACTTTGGTCGCGACAAAGCCTGCCGCCTGAGAAACAACGAAAAACGCCGCCCCAATCGGAGCGGCGTTCATCACGGTCAAGTCACTAGGTTTAGAAACCCAGACCTGCATACTTGTTCTTGAACTTGGAAACGCGGCCGCCGGCGTCCATGAGACGTGCGCCGCCACCTGTCCATGCGGGGTGCACGGATGGGTCGATGTCCAGCGACAGTGTATCGCCTTCTTTGCCCCAAGTGGATTTCATCTGAACCACAGTGCCATCGGTCATTTTGACGTCGATGATGTGATAATCTGGGTGGATATCTTTTTTCATGATCAGCGTCCTTATGCGTTGGCGTCGGCACCCTTTGGTGCCTTGTAGTTTGTGACCTCTGCGATACGTGCGGACTTACCACGACGCGAACGCAGGTAGTACAGCTTGGCGCGACGGACGCGGCCACGGCGGACAACAGTGATGCTGTCGATGTTGGTGGAGTGCAGCGGGAATACGCGCTCTACGCCTTCACCAAAAGAAATCTTGCGAACTGTGAACGAACCAGCGATGCCGGAGCCGTTCTTGCGGGCGATGCAAACGCCTTCGTAGTTCTGAACACGGCTGCGCGACCCTTCGGTCACCTTGTAGCCGACGCGGATAGTATCACCCGCTTTAAAATCGGGGATGTCTTTCCCCAGCGCAGCGACTTGCTCCGCTTCGATTTGTGCGATCAGGTCCATCTGAAACGCTCCTATTTTGCTTGCGGTGTTCCGCAATGTTTCTCGTGCCGTAGAGCTTTGGGTCGTTTCCGGGTCCGGTCAGGCCGCCCGCCAAAGGTGCGTCATCATCTGTTTTATTGTGGTTGTCCGGTCTGGGCGGTGAACTGACACCAACGCAGGTGCCCTCAGCGGTCCGCTTTGACCATAAACCAAACCCCGGAATCAGCGTGCTGACCGGAGATGACGCCGTATAGGCCCCATGCAGCAGTCGATCAACCCTATTCTTGGGCGGATTTGTCTGATTTCGCCTTGTTTTGATGGGCTTCCCACAGATCCGGTCGCCTTGCCTTTGTGATCTGCTCTGAGAGAGCGCGACGCCATTCCGCGATCTTGGCATGGTTGCCTGAAAGCAGGACTTCGGGGATCGCGTGCCCCTGCCATTGGGGCGGCTTTGTGTATTGCGGATGCTCCAACAAGCCAGAGGAAAAACTTTCCTCAACCGCGCTTTCAGCATTGCCCAGCACCCCCGGCAAAAGCCGCACAGTCGCATCGATCATCGCCTGAGCGGCGAGTTCGCCCCCCGTCATGACGAAGTCACCAAGGCTGACCTCCTCGATGCCAAAATGTTGCAGGACACGTTCGTCCACGCCTTCGAACCGCCCGCAAAGCATCGTGATCCCATCCATGCGGGCCCAGTTGCGGGCCATGGCCTGATCAAATCGCCGCCCACGCGGAGAAAGATAGACAAGTGGTGCGACGCCTTTGGTGCCGGCCCGCGCCTCATTGATTGCGCGTTCCAGCACGTCCGCACGCAGGACCATACCGGCACCACCACCGGCGGGCGTATCATCAACGTTGCGATGCTTGCCGATCCCGTGGGCGCGCAAATCGTATGTTTGCAGTTGCCAAAGCCCGTCCTTGAGCGCTTTGCCGGTCAGGCTTTCGCCAAGCACGCCGGGAAAGGCTTGCGGGAATAGGGTGATGATCTGCGCGGTCCAGGCGCCTGCAAGGTCCGGCGTGTCTGTCATCAACTCGCGCGGTGTGAACGTGGGGCGTGCCGACAGGCGACCGGCGGCTTTCGGCGCTTTGGTCAAAAGAGTCCCTCCGGCGGGTCGGCGACGATGCGCCCCGAGGACAGATCCACAGTGGGAACGGCGGCTTGTGTGAAAGGCAAAAGCACGGTGTCCGAACCTGCTGCGACCATGACCTCAAGCAGATCACCCGCACCGTGATCCATCACATTCTTGACCGTGCCCAATGGCGTTCCACCAGTATCAACAACGGTCAGACCGATCAGGTCGTTATAGTAATACTCATCGTCAGGCAGCGCTGGCATCACGGCCCGATCAGCATAAAGCGCGACATTGCGCAGCGCGTCTGCATCTTCCTTGGTGATGATCCCGTCGATCCGCGCGGTCAGGCCGTTCTTTGTCTGCCCTGTCAAAATAATCTGGGAAAAGCTGCGCCCGTCTTCGGTATAAAGCGGGGTGTAATCGGCGATTGCGGCAGGATCGGCACAATAGGACTTCAGGCGCACCTCGCCCTGAACACCAAATGCGCCGCCAATGGCGCCAACGATGACCCGATCCGACATTCGTTCAACTCCGGTCAATTCAAATCTGGACCTACGCAGATATTCTCGATCCAAAGGCCGCCACCGTTTTCGCAGATAGCTTGCCTGCCTTCGCGTTCGTAAAGCACGCCCGCAACAAAGGCGATCATCACCAGTATCATCGTGCGCAGCAAGCGGAACATTTATGCGGTGCCCTTGGGAAAGGGGATGCCCCGTGGCAGGACCACGGGGCAATGGGGCAGAGGTCTACTCTTCCGCCGCGGCTTCTTCAGCTGGAGCAGCGGCAGCTTCGGCAGCTTCAGCGGCCTTTGCAGCCTTTTCTTCGGCGCGCGCCTGAGCAGCTTTGCCCGGTGTGCCCTTCTTGGGGTTGCTGCGATCTTTCTTTGGCATCTCGCCTGCGGCTTCGAGCATACGGGCCACACGGTCTGTTGGTTGTGCGCCCTCTGACATCCAGTATTTGACGCGCTCCATGTTCATTTTCACGCGCTCTTCGCTGTCTTTTGGCAGCATTGGGTTATATGTGCCGAGCTTTTCGATAAAGCGGCCATCACGTGGCATACGGCTGTCTGCCGCCACGATTGCGTAGAATGGACGCTTTTTCGAGCCGCCACGGGCCAAACGGATTTTCATAGCCATCAGATTTCTCCTTCAAAAGATGGGTGTGAGGGGGCTGCCCTCAGGATTGGTGTTGTTTGTGGTGTTGGATGACTTCCTGAATGACGAAGTTCAGGAATTTCTTGGCGAATTCCGGGTCAAGATTGGCCCGTTCCGCAAGGTCGGTGAGCCGCGCGATCTGGCTTTCTTCGCGCGCGGGGTCGGATGGGGGCAGGTCATGTTCGGCTTTGAGTCGCCCGACCGCCTGCGTGTGTTTGAACCGCTCGCCCAGCGTGTAGACGAGGATCGCATCAAGCCGGTCGATGCTTTCGCGGTGTTCTTTGAGGATATCCGCGGCGCGTGTCGCTGTGTCAGTCATGCGGCTTTCCTTGTGTTCTTGGTGCGGTTGTCATCGTTTTTGGGTGTTTTGCGTGTTGTGGGTGCCGGAGCCTCCGGCGGGAGTTTTTTGGGAGAAAGAAGTCTTGGGGTTACTTCTTTTTGCCAAAACCGGAGAGGCCGGGGGGCAATTGCATGCCCCCGCCGCCAAGCCCGGGCAGCCCGCCGGGGGGCATTTTGCCTTGCAGGGCTTTGGCGGCTTCGGCCATGGCTTTGGGGTCGTTCATGTCGGGCATGCCGCCCGGCATATCGCCGCCTTTGCCGAACATGCCTTTCATGGCTTGTTTCAGCATGCCGCCTTTGCCCATCTTCTTCATCATGTCCGCCATCTGGCGGTGTTGTTTGAGCAGCTTGTTGAGTTCAGACACTTCCATGCCGGCGCCCTTGGCGATCCGCTTTTTGCGGGAAGCGGCGAGGATATCAGGGTTCGCCCGCTCTTTCTTTGTCATGGAGTTGATCAGCGCGATCTGGCGTTTGAGGATGCCGTCATCGACACCGGCCGCTGCCATCTGTTTTCCCATCTTCGCGGCACCGGGCATCATCCCCATCATGCCTTCCATGCCGCCCATCTTGATCATCTGCTCAAGCTGCATCTTGAGGTCGTTCATGTTGAAGCGGCCCTTCTGGAAGCGCTTCATCATCTTTTCGGCCTGTTCGGCCTCGATGGTCTGTTGGGCTTTCTCGACCAGCGCGACAATATCGCCCATGCCAAGGATACGGCCCGCGATGCGCTGCGGCTCGAATGTTTCGATCGCGTCCATCTTTTCGCCAAGGCCGACAAAGCGGATCGGCTTGCCGGTGATCGCGCGCATTGAAAGCGCCGCACCGCCGCGCCCGT
>CAYLMZ010000047.1:0-16942 GCA_964385035.1 uncultured Loktanella sp. | reverse complement strand
CGACGCGAGGTCCCTATTTGGCGTTGCTCCCGGTGGGGCTTGCCATGCCGCCGGTGTTGCCACCCGCGCGGTGGGCTCTTACCCCACCGTTTCACCTTTTCCCGCCCCGAAGGACGGGTAGTCTTTTCTCTGTGGCGCTTTCCCTGGGGTTACCCCCGCCGGGCGTTACCCGGCACCGTGCTTTGTGGAGTCCGGACTTTCCTCGAAATGGGTTCATTTCTAACCCCCAACCCGCAGTCATCCAGCCATCCGCGCGCAGTCCGCTTAGGCCGTCGGGCAGCCCACGTCAACGGGGAAGCGCGCGGCGAGATCATCAATGATCGCCATATCGGTTGGATCAAGCGGGCCTTCGTAGCGCGGGCGAAAACGAAGCCGCAGTGCCTTGAGCATGACCTCTGGATCATCAAAGGCCCGATAGCCAAAAGTTCTTGCCCGCTGCAAAAAAAGTACCTCATCCACTTCTGTCGCAGCGCCGTCATACGCCGCCTGACCCGGCCAGATACTCAGCCCCTGACAGGCCAGTCTCCGCCAATCGAAACGCACCCCGGGATCAATCTTACGCCCAGGCGCCATGTCCGAATGCCCGATCACGCGCTCCGGCGGGATGGCCCAGCGGGTCATAATTCCGCGCAGAAGCGTTTCGAGCACATCCATTTGAGAGGCTGCAAAAGGTGCAAATCCGGTGTTTGCAAGTTCGATGCCAATGGACCGACTATTGACGTCGTCCACATCGCCCCATGCCCCGGCACCCGCATGCCACGCGCGCTGGTCTTCGGGGACAAGTGCGAAAACCTCACCGTCCTCGGCAATCAGGTAATGCGCGGAGACTTCGGTTTCTGGGTTGCAAAGCGTGCGCGCAGCCGTCTCGGCAGAGCCCATGGCGGTATAATGAACAACGACGATATCGGGACGCGCACCGTCGCGCCGCTGCCCACGGTTGGGCGAGGGACGCGGCGTCAGTTTCAGTTGCGGAACGCCGCGATGAAAGGCGCAGGATCCCATCCACACGCGAAACCGTCGCCATCCGGGTCAATGCCACGCCGGTCGCGCTCTGGCCCCCCGCGCGCAAGGAAATCCCGCTGCGCATCGTCATCGGTCGTGTATTCGGCGCAATTTCTTGCGAACCGTGCCTGCGACGACAGGAGCGAACGGCTATACCATTCCTGCCCTTTCACATTCGGTGCATTGAGGGCGTATTCAACAATATTTGGTCCAACATTCGCGGGCCGCTCGGGCAATTCGGTCGGCGCAATCTGCTCGCGTATTGCGGCCTGTGCTGCACGACGGTCAGCATCACTTTCAATGGTCTCGCGTCCGGCGACGGCTTCAAAGCTTTGCTCATCCGACAGGCCGGTCGTATTGCTGAGTTGGGGTGCCGGATTGCTTGGGCTTGCATCAAGGCCTTGGGTCCGATTGGGGTCGGCACCCAGGTTAGGCGCAGTCGTGGCTTGGGTCTGGCCGATGCCCGCCGCGCTCAAAGCTTCGGTGTTGACACCGGTCGTCTGGGCCGTTGGCGCGGCTTGCGGTTGCTGGCTTTGCGGGATGACGATGGGTGAGCTGCCGGGAATGCTATTGACCTGCGCTGGCGGAATGATCGTCCCACGCGGCGACGTCAGCTGGGCTTCGCGAACAGCGCGTTCGATCGCACGATCACCAAAACCGACGCCGCGCTGTTCGGGCGGCACAACCGTTGGTGTGCAGGCAACAAGCCCGACCACTGCAACAACTGCGACATAACCTGTTTTCAACACACTCATTGCGCCTGCCATTTTATTGCTTTTCGAAAGCCTACCACCACTTCGACGGCTTGGCTACAAAGCCTGCCGCTTGTTCAAGCGCATAGGCTGTGTTCAGCAACTCTGCCTCTTCCCAAGGGCGCCCGATCAGCTGCAAACCAAGTGGCAAGCCTTGCGCATCCGTACCAGTCGGAACAGCGATCCCGGGCAACCCCGCGAGGTTCACTGTGACCGTAAAGACGTCGTTGAGATACATCTGGATCGGGTCGGCATCGACCATCTCGCCCAGTCCGAATGCAGCTGATGGTGTCGCTGGCGTCAGGATTGCATCGACCCCCACATCAAAGACTTCATCGAAGTCACGCTTGATCAAAGCCCGAACTTTGCGCGCGCGGTTATAGTAGGCGTCATAAAAGCCCGCCGAAAGCACATAGGTGCCGACCATCACACGGCGCTGCACCTCAGGTCCGAACCCTTCGGCGCGGGTTTTTTCATACATCTCGGTGATGCCGTCACCCTGCGCGAGCTTGGCACGATGGCCAAAGCGTACGCCGTCATAGCGCGCAAGATTGGAAGAGGCTTCAGCAGGCGCGATCACGTAGTAGGCGGGCAATGCGTATTTTGTATGCGGCAGGCTGATATCAACGATCTTGGCGCCTGCATCCTTGAGCATCGCCGTGCCATCCGCCCAGAGCTTTTCGATCTCTTCAGGCATCCCATCCATCCGGTATTCTTTTGGAATTCCGATGGTCTTGCCTTTGATGTCGCCAGTTAGTGCGGCTTCAAAATCCGGCACCGCCAGATCAGCGCTGGTGCTATCCTTGGGGTCATGGCCGCACATCGCGCCCAGCATAATCGCCGCGTCGCGGACGTCCTTGGTCATCGGCCCTGCCTGATCCAAAGATGAGGCAAAAGCGACAATTCCCCAGCGAGACACACGCCCGTATGTCGGCTTGAGGCCGGTGATCCCCGTAAACGCCGCAGGCTGGCGGATCGAGCCACCTGTGTCTGTGCCTGTTGCAGCCAAGCACAGATCGGCTGCGACTGCAGATGCCGAACCACCCGAAGAGCCGCCCGGTGTCAGCGCACGATCATCCACTTTCCAAGGGTTCACCGCGTTGCCATAAACCGAGGTCTCATTCGAGGACCCCATGGCAAACTCGTCCATGTTGAGCTTGCCCAACATGACCGCACCCGCATCAAAAAGCTGGGTTGTGACCGTGGATTCGTACTCTGGCTTGAAACCTTCAAGGATACGGCTCGCGGCCTGCGACGGCACGCCCTTGGTGCAGAACAGGTCTTTGATGCCCAGTGGAATGCCGCACATGTCTGGGGCGTCACCGGTTTTGATCCGTGCATCTGCGGCTTTGGCCTGCTCGGTCGCAAGATCAGGGGTGTTGTGCACAAATGCGCCCAACGCATCGGCCCCTTCGATGGCTTTCAGACAGGCCGAAGTGATCTCGGCACTTGTGGTCTCGCCCTTGCGCATGGCGTCACGGGCTTGGGCGATTGTCAGTTTCGTCAGATCGGACATTATTCAACCACCTTTGGCACGGCGAAAAAGCCTTCCCGGGAGTCGGGCGCGTTCTTGAGGACGGCAGGCTGTTGATCCCCATCCGTCACAACATCGTCGCGGCGCTTGAGGCGCTGCGGGGTGACAGAGGTCATCGGCTCTACCCCATCCACATCGACTTCGCTGAGTTGCTCAATAAATCCCAGGATTGCATTGAACTCGGATGCCAACGCTGGCAGCGCATCATCTTCCACCTTGATCCGGGCCAGCTTGGCCACGCGGCGGGCGGTTTCTGTGTCGATCGACATGGGGTCTCTCCGCTAAATCTTTGGCCCGCTTTACCGCTCTGCGAGGCCAGTCGCAAGCATGTGGCGCGTGTAAACGTGGATCATCCAGCCCAACATTACCCCATTGAGGATATGCCACAGAAAATGGGTGCCAAAAGGAATGGACTCGCACAGAATTTCATCAACCGAGCGAAAACTGATTGAGACCGTCAAAATCGCCGCCCCGATCAGAAAACCAGACGCAATCCCCGGCTTGTGCCTTAGCGGATAGGCATAGAGGCAAAGCAATAGGGGCACGGTCCAGTAAAAGTTCGAGATGCTGAAGAAGGGGAGCTGTTGGGTGACCCAGACAACAGCGGCCGCATAAGGAAAAAAGCCGCAGGTTGCGATCAGCGCCACCCACCACTTCATCCCGACGACATCGCGGTTGACGGCAAACAAATAAACAAGAATGAAAGCCGCGATCGGGATCACATCCGTCAGCAGCGCCCAGATCGTTGCGTGGGTGTGAAAGAAATAGCTCCCCATGCCAATCGCAAAAAGGATACCGCACAAAATCCGCGCGACCGGCACGCCTCGGCTGAGGTTCCACAAGATGACGGCAGCCACAATGAAAGCCGCATTTGTCAGAGCATTGATCGGCTCGGACCAATAGGAAAAGTCGGTCCGTTCGCAGTAGCCGTCAACTTGTTCAAACCAATCCATTTTGCCGCCTTGCCTATTCGGTCTATTCTGACTGGCAACTTAGGAGGGATGAGATGAAAATCACATGGTTGGGCCACGCAAGTTTCCGGATCGAAGTCGAGCACGCCGTTTTACTGGTCGATCCATGGCTGGATGGCAATCCATCCTTTCCCAACCCGATGCGGGAAAAGGCCCTGAAAGGCGTGACACATATCCTGCTCACGCACGGCCACTTTGACCACACATCAGAGGTAGATGCCGTCGCCAAAGAAACCAAGGCCGCCGTGGTGGGTATTCCAGAACTGTGTGCGATTTTCGACGCCCATGAAACCGTGGAGTTCAACAAAGGCGGGACTGTTGATCTGAACGGTGCACATGTCTCCATGGTGCAAGCCACACATTCATCATCCGTCGGCTCGAGCTATGCCGGAACAGAGGCCGGCTACATGATCAAGGGCGATGGGCACATGGTCTATGTCTCAGGTGATACAGACATCATGGCCGATATGGATTGGATGGGGGACTTCTACAACCCCGACATCGGGATTCTGTGCTGTGGTGGGCATTATACGATGGGCATGGAAGGGGCGGCCTATGCGGCAAAACGTTACTTCAATTTCAAAACCGTGATCCCTTGCCACTACGGGACGTTTCCAATCTTAGCGCAGTCCGCCCAACCTCTCGTGGATGCCTTGCCAGATGTGGATGTCAAAGTGCCCAAGGTGATGGAACCAATCGCGCTGTAACACAATCTCTCGATGCCAGATTGGCCCAATTCCTCCTTCAGGGGGTGCTAGCGCTTGGCAGCAAAAAAGGCCTTGAGCATCTCTTCAGATACCTTCGCATCTAGCCCATCATAGACTTCTGGTGCGTAGTGACACTGCGGATGCGCAAAGATCCGTGGGCCTTGAGCAACGCCACCTGATTTGGGATCAGCCGCCCCATAGTAGAGCCGCGCAATGCGCGCATTGCTGATTGCAGCGGCACACATTGGACAGGGCTCCAACGTGACATAGAGGTCATACCCCGCCAAACGTTCCTGACCCAACGCTGAGCACGCCGCGCGGATTGCGAGCACCTCGGCATGCGCTGTTGGATCGTTCAGTTCGCGCGTCCGGTTGCCTGCGCGCGCGACAACACCATCAGGGCCCACGACAACAGCTCCGACAGGGACCTCGCCGCGGTCTGCGGCTGCTTTCGCCTCGGCTATAGCGACATGCATGTAGCTGGTGAATTCCATCCCCCTGTCATGCCTGTGCCTGCCCGACATCGCAAGACCGTTGCAAGGACCCGCCCTGCTGCGTATGGACGGGCCATGACCGAAAACACATCCCCCACTGGCGACCGTATCGCAAAAGTGCTCTCGCGCGCTGGCATCGCCAGTCGCCGCGAGGCTGAACGCATGATCGAAGCCGGACGCGTGAGCGTGAATGGCAAGACCATCGACAGCCCCGCCCTGAATGTCACCGTCAGTGATCGCATCGTTGTGGATGGCAAAGAAGTGGGCGAGCCCGAGCCACCGCGCATCTGGCTGTATCACAAACCGGCTGGCCTTGTGACGACGGAGCGGGACGAAAAAGACCGCGAAACAGTCTTTGCCAGTCTGCCAGAAAACATGCCGCGCGTGATGTCCGTGGGCAGGCTCGACCTGAATTCCGAAGGTCTGCTCCTTTTGACCAATGACGGCGAGATCAAGCGGCGGCTGGAATTGCCCAGCACGGGATGGCTGCGCCGCTACCGCGTGCGCATCAATGGTGCGGTCAGCGAAGACAAGCTCGAGCTTTTGCGCAAAGGCATCACGGTCGAGGGTGTCACCTATCAACCCATGACCGTCACCTTTGACCGCCAGCAAGGGGCAAATGCCTGGCTGACTGTGGCCTTGCGCGAAGGCAAAAACCGCGAAATCCGCCGCGCCATGCAGGCCATTGGCGTGACCGTGAATCGTCTGATCCGCATCAGCTATGGCCCATTCCAGCTTGGGGAGTTGAAGGCCGGTGAGGTCGAGGAACTCCGCCAACGTGTTGTGCGTGACCAACTGGGTCTCAGCGACAAACCCACGCCACAACGCAAGCGAAAGCCTGCCGGTCGCCCTTCAAGGGGGAAAAAGCGGCGCGATTAACCCTTTGTTCATCTTGTCAGATCGTGCAACCTCATGCGCGACAGGACACTATTGGGGAAACGGGGGCTGCTCTGGGCCAGTGCATCCGGCCACTCGCAACACGCGGGTGTCATACTTATGTTGGGTGATGAAGAAACTGGCAGAGCGATGGGAAGATGGTACGCTTGATCCTCTTGATTGCATTTATTGGCGTGGTTGCATTTGCAATCACGGCCGCATTGACAACAATGCAAGCAATCGCCCGTGCTGATATTGGAAAGGATGACGCGCCAATGCCCGCTAAATTCCAACGCGTAACTTACGTGCTGTTGATCGTCCTGATGTTCGGGGTTGCCTCGGGCTGGCTGGGGGGCACCTGAGCATGGCGAAACGGTACGGCGGAGAATTCAGTCCTAATGGCCAAAGCACAGGCCCGCGCAGCGAAGTTCGCGCACGCCCTGCCCCGCGGTTTCGAAAAACAGGGGCTAGCAATCGTTTGCTTTACATTCCGGGAATCGTGCTGGCAGCCACAGCTCTGAATGACGGCCCGACTACGCTGATCACCGCCTTGGTTGGCGCTGCCGTGCTGACGCTTGCCGCATGGCTGCTCGACGAAGGACTCAAGGCCGAAGCTGCCTACAACGACCGCAAAGTCGCCCGCCGCCCGGCCGTGCCTCGCAAGATGCTGGCCACCGCCTTGACCGGTGTCGGCGTCGCCATAGCGGCCTACACAGGCGACAGCGGGATCATCGGCTCTGCCCTCTATGGTGTCGCCGCAGCTGGCTTGCATACGGCCACCTTTGGCATCGACCCGATGAAAGACAAACGGATGGAGGGGGTGGATACCTTCCAACAAGACCGTGTCGCCCGTGTCGTTGATGAAGCAGAGGCGCATCTCAAAGCGATGGCAGGCCAGATTGAAACCATCGCTGATCGCCGCCTGACCGAACGTGTCGAAGACTTCCAGACCATCGCGCGTCGCATGATCCGCACGGTCGAAGAAGATCCGCGTGATCTGACGGGCGCGCGCAAGTTTCTGGGTGTCTATTTGATGGGCGCGCGCGACGCGACGGTCAAATTCGTCGACCTCTACAAGCGCAACAAGACACCGGACGTGCGGACCAGCTACGAAGAGCTGCTTGACGATCTGCAAGAAAACTTTGCGGCGCGGACTGAGCGCATGATGCTCGATGACCGCACCGATATGGATATTGAAATCAACGTATTGCGTGACCGCCTTCAGCGCGAAGGGGTCCATCTGAATAACAAAGGGGAATAACACATGTCAGAAACTGTCCGCCAACAGGCCGAAGCGGCCCTTGCCGAAGTTGAAAAGGTCACGGCCGTCGTGCTGCCCGAACCAAAGAACGAGCTGATCACGCTCGAAGCTGCGGATGAACCTACATCGGCAGAGATCGAAAAACGCGTGGCCGAACTTGATATGACGGATACAAACTCGATTGTGTCCTTTGGCTCTGCTGCCCAGGCTGAACTCCAGCAGATCAGCCAGTCCATGCTTGCGGGTGTGCGCAACAAAGACGTTGGTCCTGCTGGCGATAGCCTGCGCAACATCGTGACAACCATCCGCGGTTTCTCGATCTCGGAGTTGGATGTGCGGCGCAAGCGCAGCTGGTGGGAACGCCTTTTGGGGCGTGCCGCACCAATGGCGAAATTCGCCGCGCGCTTTGAAGAGGTGCAGGGCCAGATCGACAAAATCACCGATGATCTGCTCAAGCACGAGCATGTCTTGCTGAAGGATATCGAGAGCCTCGATATGCTTTATGACAAGACGCTCGCGTTTTATGATGAACTGGGCCTCTACATTGCGGCTGGTGAAGCCAAGATCGCTGATCTTGATGCCAACACGATCCCTGCCAAAGAGGCAGAGGTGCAAGCAGCCCCCGAAGATCAGGCCGTGATGAAAGCGCAGGAACTGCGCGATATCCGGGCCGCCCGCGACGATCTGGAGCGTCGGGTCCATGACCTGAAACTGACACGTCAGGTGACCATGCAGTCTCTGCCATCCATCCGACTGGTACAGGAAAACGACAAGTCGCTGGTCACCAAGATCAACTCGACTTTGGTCAACACTGTCCCACTTTGGGAAACGCAGTTGGCACAAGCCGTCACAATCCAGCGCTCATCCGAGGCCGCTGAGGCCGTGCGTGACGCCAATGACCTGACGAACGAGCTGCTGACCGCCAATGCTGCGAACCTGCGTCAGGCCAACAAGACAATCCGCGAGGAAATGGAACGCGGTGTCTTTGACATCAATGCCGTCAAAGAGGCCAATGCCAACCTCATTGCCACCATCAACGAAAGCCTTGAGATCGCAGACGAAGGCAAGCGCAAGCGTGCTGAAGCCGAGACAGAGTTGCAGAAGATGGAGAACGAGCTCAAGGAAACGCTTGCTGCCGCCAAGGCACGTGGGACCGGTTCGGGCGACAACATCGGCACATCTGCTGGCGCCTAAGTGAACATCGGGGGCAAGAGCGTTCGGGGTCTCATGGGGCTCACCCTCGCGGTGGGACTGATGGGCTGCGACCAGCTTTTGTCCTCTTTCGCACCACCAGAGGCGCCACCTGCAACGGTGGCCCCTCCCCCGTCAGCACCGCCCATTCCTAGCGCTGAAAGCCGCGCCTTGGCCGAACACTACACACGGTTGCAAAACCGCTTGCTAGCGCAAGGGCTGTTGCGCGGGGACGGCGGTGGACCTGACACGCCTTTCACAGACACTGTTCTGGCGCGCAACTTTGTCCGGATCGCCCTGTTTAGCGAATACCGCGACGACAGTGATTTCCTGCAACCACAGAACACCGTTTCAACTTTGCGCCGCTGGGATGAACCGATCCGCATGTCTGTTGAGTTCGGCGATCTGACAGGCCCTGACCAACGTGCCCAGGACACAACCAGCGTGGCCAGCTATGCCGCCCGCCTGTCACGGCTGACAGGTGTGCCGATCACACTGACAGAGCGCAATCCGAACTTCCGCGTCGTCTTCCTGCATGAAGAGGAACGGCAAGGTTTCGGCCCCCGTTTGCGCGACCTCATCCCGAGCATTTCGGAAGCGACGGTTCAATCAATCGTGGATTTGCCCCGTGACCAGCTCTGCGTGGTGATCGGAACATTCGAGGCGGGACGCTCCAGCTACAGCAAGGCCATTGCCATTGTGCGCGCCGAACACCCCAGCCTGATGCGCGCGGCCTGCATCCACGAAGAGCTGGCCCAAGGCATGGGGCTGGCCAACGACAGCCCCGGTGCGCGCCCATCCATCTTTAATGACGATGAAGAATTCGCGCTTCTCACAACGCATGATGAGTTTCTGTTGCAAATGCTTTACGATCCGCGCTTGGAAACAGGTATGGATGCAGCAACCGCAGCGCCAATCGCAAGACAAATCGCCCGCGACTACCTCGCGGGGGGATCAACATAGGACCACGCGGATGCCTGCGCATCTGCAATAGCCAAACCACGGAGGCCATGATTTATGGGCATTTTCGATTTTCTGACGGGCGAATTCATCGACGTCATCCATTGGACAGACGATACGCGCGACACCATGGTTTGGCGTTTTGAACGCGAAGGCCATGAAATCAAATACGGGGCGAAGCTGACGGTCCGTGAAGGCCAGTCGGCCGTCTTCGTGCATGAAGGCCAGTTGGCGGATGTCTTTACCCCGGGTCTCTATATGCTCGAGACCAACAACATGCCGATCATGACGACGCTGCAACATTGGGACCACGGGTTCCAAAGCCCGTTCAAGTCAGAGATCTATTTCGTCAACACGACGCGGTTCTCGAACCTCAAGTGGGGCACGAAGAACCCGATCATGGTCCGTGATCCTGAATTTGGCCCGACCCGCCTGCGCGCCTTTGGCACCTATACAGTCAAAGTCGCTGATCCCGCCGTTTTCCTGCGCGAGATCGTAGGCACTGATGGTGAATTCACGATGGACGAGATCAGCTATCAGATCCGCAACATCATCGTGCAAGAGTTCAGCCGCGTGATTGCCGCCTCTGGCATTCCTGTGCTGGACATGGCCGCGAACACGGCTGATCTGGGCAAACTGATCGCCAGCGCCATTGATCCCACGATGAAACAATACGGGCTCTCGATCCCCGAGCTTTACATCGAAAACATCAGCCTGCCGCCTGCGGTGGAAGAGGCTTTAGACAAGCGCACTTCGATGGGGCTCGCGGGTGATCTGGGCAAGTTCACGCAATATTCCGCAGCCGAAGCGATGACCAAGGCCGCCGATAACCCATCGGGCGGCGGAATGGCGGCTGGCATGGGTGTTGGTATGGGCATGGCGATGGGCAATATGATGATGAACCCGGGTCCTTGGGGGCAGCAACCTGCCGCTGCGGCACCTCCGCCACCACCACCGGTCGAGCATGTCTGGCATATTGCCGAAAACGGGAATGTGACAGGGCCGTTCTCCAAGGCAGCGTTGGGCCGGATGGTGACAGACGGCACGCTGACACGCGAGAGCATGGTCTGGACCCAAGGTCAGGATGGCTGGATGAAGGCAGGCGATGTGATGGAACTGGCCCAGCTCTTTACCGTAATGCCCCCGCCACCACCGCCGCCTGCTTGATCTTGGGCGAACGCGCGCCAGCTATCACGGGCATGACACAACGGCGACTGACAATTATTCTGCACTGGTCCATCCTGCTCATGATCCTGATGATGGTCAAAGGCGGGACATCGGCACCGATCTTGAGGTGGGCATTCGTCATCGCGGGAACCATCTGGATCGCGATGACCTTGGTCAAAGGCATGATGTGTAAACCGGGGCCAAAACTGACGGGAGGGCTGCGCGCGGCCTATCCGTGGATGCACCGTGGTCTCTATGGTGTGCTGGCGGTCACTGTCGCGCTGAATGCATTGGCCCTGCTCGGGGTCTTGCCTCATGACACAGGGTGGACGGCACTTTTGGTCCTGCTGGCCGCGGGAACTTTGCATGGGCTCTTTCACTTCTGGCGGCACAATGTACTCTTTGATGGCGCGCTGCGCATCATGACACCCCGCTTCATGCATAAGATCCTTTGACCAATGACATCTTCCGCCATCACCCCTGTCGAGCATCGATTTCCCTGTGACAATTGCGGCTCTGACATGCGGTTTGATCCCGGAGACGAACGGCTGATCTGTGATCATTGCGGAAACACCGAAGCGATCAGCAGTAGCGGCCCATGGGAAGGCAGTATCCGCGAACTGGATTTCCAGCAGGCTGTGAACCAACAACTGTCTGCTGAAGATATCGAAGAAACCCGAGTCAACAACTGCCCCAATTGCGGGGCCCAGACCGAGTTTGACCCAAACATCCACGCCGCCGAGTGCCCGTTTTGCGCGACCCCAGTCGTGACAAGCACAGGCGCGCATCGTCACATCAAGCCGCGCGGCCTGCTCGCGTTTGAACTGGACGAGGGCAAAGCACGCGATGCGATGAATGACTGGCTGGGCGCGCTTTGGTTTGCGCCAAATGGCCTTCAGGACTATGCCCGAAAGGGCCGCAAAATGAATGGCATCTATGTCCCATACTGGACATTCGATGCCGACACCAAAAGCCAATACACCGGCCAGCGCGGCACGCATTACTATGAAAACCGCACCGTGATGCGCGACGGCAAACGCAAGACCGTCCGCGTCCGCAAAACCCGCTGGCGGCGCGTCTCGGGACGGGTGGCACGGTTCTTTGATGATGTGCTGGTGCTTGCCTCGAGATCCTTGCCCAAGAAATATACCGACGGGCTGGAGCCTTGGGACCTTTCCGCGCTTGAGCCCTACAAACCCGAATATCTGGCGGGCTTCCGCGCCGAAGGCTATCAGGTCGAACTTGTCGATGGGTTCACCGAGGCGCGCGCCTATATGGACCGGATGATCCGTCGCGATGTGAAATACGACATCGGCGGGGATGATCAGCGGATCGGTTCGGTCGAGACCCAAGTCAGCGATGTAACCTTCAAGCATGTCCTTTTGCCTGTCTGGCTTGCTGCCTACAAATATCGCGGCGACACATACCGCTTTGTGGTGAACGGGCGGACAGGCCGTGTGCAGGGTGAGCGCCCCTATTCTGCATGGAAGATCGCTTTTGCGGTTCTGATTGGACTAATTGTTGCACTTGGCGCTGGATTTGTTATCGCTAACAGCCAGTAATTCCGGAAAGGCCAAGCGATGATCCTTTGTGCGGGCGAAGCCCTGATTGACATGCTCCCACGCGAGACAACCGCTGGTGAAAGCGCCTTTGCGCCCCATGCCGGCGGTGCTGTGTTCAACACGGCTGTGGCGCTGGGACGTTTGGGTGCGCCGGTGCAGTTTTTTTCGGGGCTGTCGGATGACCTTTTCGGGGATGTGCTGCGCGATCAACTGGCACAATCAAATGTAGATAGCAGCCCTGCCGCCACCTCTGATCGCCCGACGACCTTGGCCTTTGTCACGCTGACAGGCGGGCACGCGACTTACGCCTTCTATGATGAGAACACGGCCGGGCGCATGATCACTCCGGGTGACCTGCCAGATACCGATGCAGACGCTGTCTTTGTCGGTGGGATATCTTTGGCCGTCGAACCATGCGCAGCAACATATGAAGCGCTTGCAACCCGCGCGTCTGAGACTGCGGTCGTCATGATGGACCCGAATATCCGCCCCAGCTTTATCAAGGATGAAGCGCACTACCGCGCACGGATTGCCCGTTTGCTTGGTGTATGTGACATTGTGAAAATGTCGGACGAAGACCTCGCGTGGTTCATCCCGAACAAATCACCTGCCGACGCCGCACAGGAACTGCTCGCAGGTGGCGTGAAGCTGGTTTGTGTGACCGAAGGGTCAAAGGGGGTCACAGGTTATACAGCGGCCCACACTGTTTTTGTTGCGGCCAACAAAGCCGAAGTCGTTGATACGGTCGGCGCAGGCGACACTTTCAACGCTGGCGTGCTTGCAAGTCTTGAGGGTGCCGGGCTTTTAACAAAGCAGCAGGTCGCGACGCTCGATGAGAATGCCATCGCGGTTGCTCTGGCAAATGGCGCGAAGGTCGCGGCGATCACGGTCAGCCGCGCAGGTGCCAACCCGCCTTGGGCATCGGAGCTATGAGAGCGCTGATCCAACGGGTGACTGAGGCATCAGTTTCTGTGGGTGGCGCCGTCATCGGGCAGATAGGTCACGGAATGCTGATCCTGATCTGTGCAATGGAGGGTGATGACGCCGCCAAAGGCAAGACACTGGCCGCAAAGATCAGCAAGCTACGCATCTTCAAAGACGAGGCGGGCAAAATGAACAAGTCGCTGATGGATGTAGGCGGCTCTGCCCTGATCGTCAGCCAATTCACGCTTGCCGCGGATACGTCCCGTGGGAACCGACCGGGCTTTTCATCGGCGGCCAAGCCGGATATTGGCAAAGCACTTTATGAAAGTTTTGTCGCCGATCTGGGCGCGCTTGGCATTCCGACAGCGACAGGGGAGTTCGGGGCCGACATGGCGGTCAACCTCACCAACGACGGGCCTGTGACGATCTGGATTGATACCTGACGCGCGACCTTCCCCGTGGGGAAAACGCACGTTGCGGCAGTGAATTGTTAACCGATCAGCACTGTTTGCCGACGACCAGCACCCAATAGGGTCCCTTTGGCCCCATGGTAATCCCAACACCAAACTCTTCGATCCTAGGGTGCAGCATGTTCCGGCGGTGCCCGGGTGAATTCATCCAGCCAGTGATAATCTGTTCCGAGCGCGGATAACCCCACGCAATGTTTTCGGCCACGATGCAAGGCTCATACCCTGCTTCGATTGCGCGGACCTGAGAGCTGCTGCCATCTGTCCCTTGATGCGCAAAGAAGTCATTTACCAGCATGTCGCAGGCATGCACCATCGCGGCGCGGCCAAGATCACGGTTGAACCGCAGAGGTGCCTCTCCGACCGAGCGGCGACTTTCATTCAGGCCGGCTGCGATTTCTGTCGCCAGCTCATTCACGTTGGACGGCGCGACGCAGGAGGCCGCGGCGGCCGTGCCCAGAACCATGGACCAGATCAAAGCAATTGCGCGCAGAATAGACTTCATTTTCGACACCATCTTCTTTTGAGTTGGTGATGAGTCTGCGCTGCGTTTTTGGCAAGCCTATGGCAGCTTAGGGACCAAGCAGCGGCATTTATCCGCGAATGCGCTGCAATTCTTTGCCGAGAGCGCTCAGCGCAAAGATGCCAGCTGCCACGCAAATGATGGCCGGCCCTACCGCCACATCAAGGATCACAGCAAGCCGCAGGCCTGCGATCGCCGACAAAGCGCCTATGCCCATGGCAAGCAGCGCCATACGTTCTGGGGTGCTGGCAAATGCTCGTGCTGCAGCCGCCGGAATGATCAAAAGGGCAGTGATCAATAGTGCACCCACGACTTTCAGCGCAACAGCCACAACGGCCGCCAAAAGAAGTGTCAAAACCAGCTGTTCGCGCCGCGGGTTGATCCCGGCCGCGTGGGCAAGATCAGGGCTCAGCGTGGCTGTCAGCATCGACGACCAATGCCACCACAAGACCGCAATCACAAAGGCGCCACCACCCCAAATGACCCCAAGATCACCGCGTGTGACGGCCAGCACATCTCCGAACAGGTAGGCATCCAGATCAATGCGCTGTCCCGGGATCAAGGTCACGGCGACCAGCCCCAAAGCAAGCGCCCCATGCGACAGCACCCCCAGCATCGTGTCGATCGCGGCCCCTTGCCCCGAAAGACCGTGGATCAGGATCCCCATCGCAAGCGCAACAACGACAACGCCCAACGTGATCGACGTGCCAAAGAGCAAAGCGAGCGCAACCCCCAGCACGGCTGCATGTGCCGTTGCATCGCCAAAATAGGCCATGCGCCGCCAGACCACAAAACACCCCAACAAAGCCGCGGCCAAGGCTGTGCCAACGCCCGCAAGTGCGGCCCGCACCAGAAAATCGTCAAGCATTACTCGGCTGCCTCGTGATGGGGGTGGTCATGGTCGTGATCATGCCCATGATGGTGGTGATCGTGATCATGGCGGTATAGCGCCAGTGCTCCACCTGTTCCTGTCCCGAAGAGTTCACGATAGGCAGGTGCAGCAGAGACGACCTCTGGCGTGCCTTCACAGCAGATGTGACCATTCAAACAGATGACACGGTCCGATGCGCTCATCACCACGTGAAGCTCGTGGCTGACCATCAGAACCGCACAGTCAAGATCGCGCCGCACGCTGTCGATTTGCCGGTAAAAGGCCGCTGATCCCGGTTGATCAAGCCCTTGTGTGGCTTCGTCAAGGATCAGGATATCCGGTTTGGACAGGATGGCCCGTGCAAGCAGCACGCGCTGGAACTGCCCGCCGGATAGGGACGACATTTGCTGCTGCGCCACCCCTGACACGCCCGCCGCAACAAGGGCTTGGCCGGCATCATCATTGCTCACGCGTTTGGGCAAATCCAGAAACCGCCGCACCGTGATTGGCAGCGTGGGGTCAATATGCAGCTTTTGCGGGACATAGCCGATCTTCAGCCCGCGTGCGCGCGAAACCTTGCCTTTTTGTGCTTTCAGCGCCCCAATCAACACACGCAACAAGGTCGATTTGCCCGATCCGTTCGGGCCGACAATGGTGACGATCTCTCCGCGTTCCAGCGAGAGGCTCACACCTTGCAGAACAGGCGTGGCGCCATGGCCGAATGTCACGTTCTGCGCATCAATCAGGCTCATGACCGCACCTGTGGTTGGCATTTGGGGCACAGGCCTTCAGCTTCGATCACCGTCTGCTCGACGACAAACCCGCTGTCTGCCGCAGGTTGCGCCAAGGCCGCGCTGGCCTCTGCCTCCGCGACCTTTCCACATGCGCGGCAAATCATGAATGCCGGATCATGGGCGGCACCGGGATGTGCACAGGCCACAAAAGCATTCAGCCGTTCGATCCGGTGCACGAACCCTTGTTCAACCAGAAACGTCAGTGCGCGATAGGCAACAGGCGGCTTTGACCCCAGACCTTCGGCGTCCAGCCTTGCCAGCACATCATAGGCACCCATGGCCTGATGGCTTTCGAGCAGGATTTCCAAGACCCTCCGCCTGACCGGGGTCAGTTGCACCTTGCGGTTGGCACATGCTGTGTCCGCCTCTGCCAAGGCTGTGCTGACACAAGCGCCATGATCGTGGCTTGTGAAGCCGAGGGGGTCTTGGGGCATCTTCGCCTCTTGTGATGTTATAACATACAATTTATAGCAATCCGGTCGCCAGATCACAAGGACCGCACGATGATTCGTTTTATTGCCCCTGCCTGCCTTTTACCACTTCCTGCCTTTGCGGACGCGCCCCGTGTCATGACTGACATCGCGCCGATCCATAGCCTTGTCGCACAGGTGATGGGCGATCTGGGCACACCTGAGTTGCTGCTTCCACCTGGTGCTGACCCGCATGACTTTTCCCTGCGGCCAAGCGATGCCGCAGCCTTGGATGATGCTGGCCTTGTCATCTGGGTGGGTGAGGCACTGACCCCATGGTTGGAAGAACCGCTTGAAACGCTGGCGCCGAACGCCACAAAGATCGCCTTGATGGAAACAGAAGGCTGGAACGTGCTGGAATTCCGCGATCTGGAAATGATCGGCGCAGACGGTGATCACGATCATGACGATCATGA
>CAYLMZ010000046.1:0-17472 GCA_964385035.1 uncultured Loktanella sp. | reverse complement strand
TTCATGTGGGCGCGCAGGCCCTCGTCGATTTCGGCCGTGCGGACCCCGCCGACCGTCTTGATTGTCTCGTATTGAGCCATTTTGTCCTCCAAAATAAACAGCGGCGCCGCGACCGGCATCCTTGGTCAGGATATTGGCAGCAGCGCCGTATTTTTCAAGGTCCACGTCAGGCTCTTTCGGCATTTCTGATTGTTTTGGGCGGGAATGTCGCAGGACGCCCGCAGGATTGTCAAAAGAGACGGTCTATGCCCGCCAGTTTGCCGGGACATCCCACGGCGCGCGGCGCGCTTCGGTCTGTGCATCTTCATTGCTTAGCCCGATGTCGCCCAGTAGGTGGTCGGGCAACGCTGATAGTGCGCGACGCTGACGCGTAACCGCGACCATCGCGAAGAGGAAAGCGATGGGGTTCAGTGCTTTGAATGCCGGTGCAATGTGGCTGTGTGTGTTGTTGATTGAGAGGCTCATTTCAATCTCCTTTGGTGATGGTTGGCGTGTTTCGTATTTCGATGCTTGATATGTAAGCGCGCAAATGACATAAGAAAAACGAATAGTTTTGAATTCATGTATCAAGGATTGTGATATGCCACGTAATCTCGACCTCACGGCCCTGCGCTCTTTCGTTGCCGTTGCAGACAGTGGGGGGGTGACGAAAGCCGCGGGCATGTTGAACCTGACACAGTCGGCTGTTTCGATGCAGGTGAAACGGTTGGAAGACGCGCTTGATCAGAAACTGCTGGACCGCTCTGCGCGGGCAATCGCTGTCACTCCTGCGGGAGAGCAGTTGCTGGGGTACGCCCGTCGCATGCTCAAGATCAATGATGAAGTTTTCAGCCGTCTTACAGCGACAGAGTATGAAGGAGAGCTGAGGCTCGGGGTCCCCCATGACATTATTTATCCGTCGATTCCCGCGGTGCTGAAGCGCTTCGCGACAGAGTTTCCACGGATGCACGTGCGGCTGATTTCAGCACCGACACGCAAGCTCTTGGATATGTTTTCGCGCGGTGAGGTGGATCTGATCCTGACCACCGAAGAGACGTGTGGCCCCGGTGGTCAGGTCCTGGTTGAACTACCGCTATTGTGGATTGGGGCGACAGGTGGCGCTGCATGGCGGAAAGACCCGCTCCCGGTTGCCTTTTGCAGCAACTGCATTTTCCGCAGCGGTGTTCTTCGGGCACTGAATGCGCATGGTAACGACTGGTATATGGCCGTCGATTCGGAGATGGACAATGCTGTCGAAGCGGCGGTCAGCGCAGATCTGGCCGTGCATGTGGCGTTGAAAGGCAGTTTGCCTCCGCATACCGAAGTGATTGACCACGGAGGGCTGTTGCCCCCGCTGAAGTCGCAGAACATCAATCTTTATGTTCTCGAAGCTGACAATCATCCCAGCCGGATCATGGCCGAGATCGTGGCCCATGCCTATGCGATGCCGCCCGCTATGCCGCAACTTGCTATGGCGTAACGACGACTTTGCCAGTTGATTTACGCGTGCGCATCAATTCAAGCGCATCCGCGGCCTGCGACAGGGGCAAGATATGGCTGACATGCGGTTTCAGGCGTCCTTCGGCATGCCACGCCATCAATTCTGCGAGGCTTTCTGTCAAAGCTTGTGCGTTGAATTTCAGATAGCCTCCCCAATAAAAGCCGATTACGGTGATATTCTTGACCAGAATGATATTGGCAGGAATTTGTGGCACGTCGCCGCTGGCAAAGCCGATGACGATAACTCGGGCTTCGCGGTTGCAGGCCCCAAGTGCAGCCTTGAATGCTTCCCCTCCCACCGGGTCGTAGACGACGTCGGCACCACCCAATGCTTTTACGGCTGCCTTGATATCTTCCTTTTCGCTGTCGATCAGATGGTCGGCCCCAGCAGCCTGTGCCACAGCGAGTTTCTCGGCGCCGCGCGCGACCGCAATGACCTTGGCCCCCATCGCTTTTCCGATCTCGACCGCAGTCAGGCCAACGCCACCGGCAGCACCTAAAACAAGCAGGGTTTCATCAGGCTGCAAGCCCGCACGTCTGGTCAACACAAGATGTGAGGTCCCGTAGGCAACCATGAACCCCGCAGCTGTCGCATCATCCATCGTTTCTGGCACCGGGCGGCACAGGGCTGCTGGAAACACACCTTGTTCGGCCAGTCCACCTTGCCCGCCGAAGACAGCGACACGCGTGCCGATATCAGGGGCTGTCACGCCTTCGCCGAGGGCGCGCACTGTCCCGCATACCTCCATGCCAAGCGTGAACGGAGGCTCTGGCGTATCCTGATAGCGTCCAGTTGCCATCAGCAAGTCAGCAAAGTTGAGACCGCAGGCTGTGATATCCAGCAAAACCTCACCGGCTTTGGGTGTGGGTGGTGTGATATCATCAACCTTTGCGGGTGCATCAAAGGCCGAAACTTGGAAAGCGCGCATACCTGGAAACCTTATGTGGGTTAATCTGATTTACACAGTTATGGTGCTTGATCCGCGGGATGTAAAACACGGAGTGGCGGGCCCCGATGCGCGAATTGGCAAGATCATCCTGTCCTTAAGGGTAGGAGATGCCCTGCAACCGTTGCGTGTTGTGTGCTATAGATGTCATGCACAAGATGCGAACAGATCATTGGCGTGTTGGTCATCCACGGCGACCGCACAACCGGAACACCCGGAACCGGGATCTTCGTCAAATGTGAGGAAGTAAAATGAAACACCCCGTTGATGTCCATGTGGGCAAGCGTATCCGTCATCGCAGATGGATGAACGGTACAACGCAACAACAGCTGGCTGAGGCGGTTGGGATCAAGTTCCAGCAAATCCAGAAATACGAAACCGGCATGAATCGCGTCAGCGCATCACGCCTGTGGGACATCGCTAGTGTCTTGAATGTAAACGTGTCTTTCTTCTTTGAAGGCCTTGATGCAGATCAGAATAAGACCGCAAGCGCCCAAGACATGCCCGGTGATATCCTGACGGATAAAGAAGCGCTTGAACTGCTGCGCTCCTACTATGCGATCCCAGAAAATCAGCGCCGGCGCCTGTTCGATTTGGCCCGCGTTCTGAGCGAAGCAGCCTAGCCTGCGCGCGCACCGCTTGACCTCTCTGCCTGCGGCGGGCTACCGCTCATAGGCCGCCAGTTTTGGCAGAGAGGACACGCGAATGACACTCGACCAGACATCAAAGAGGCAACTGATTGAGGTTGCGCATCGGCTTGCCGATGCCGCGAGACCGGTGACGTTGGCATATTTCCGCGCATCGGATCTTGAGGCTGACAACAAGGATCTGGAGGCTTTCGACCCTGTCACGATTGCTGATCGCGATGCCGAAGCGGCGATGCGCGCTTTGCTCGCCGAACTGCGGCCGGATGATGCAATCTTGGGCGAAGAATTCGGCAAGCAAGAGGGGGGCTCGGGGCTCACATGGGTGCTCGACCCGATTGACGGCACACGCGGCTACATCAGTGGAACCCCCACATGGGGTGTGCTGATTGGGTTGCGTGACGACAGTGGTCCGCTTTTGGGGATCATCGACCAGCCTTATATCCAAGAACGGTTTCTTGGCGGTTTCGGCATTGCCGAGGTTGATGGCCCTCAAGGCAAACGGGTCTTGCGCACACGTCCCCCACGCCAATTGGCAGAGGCGACCGTTTTGACAACTTTCCCTGAAGTCGGCACAGAGATCGAAGGACAGGCCTTTCGCGCTGTCGCTGAAAAGGCAAGGCTGACCCGCTATGGGATGGATTGTTACGGGTATGCTCTTTTGGCGGCTGGCGGTGTCGATCTCGTGATCGAAGCGGGCCTGAATGCCTATGATATTCAGGCCCCTATTGCGGTTGTTGAGGCCGCCGGCGGTATTGTCACCGATTGGCAGGGCGGCAAAGCCCATGATGGCGGTCGCGCTTTGGCAGCTGCCAACCCCCAGATCCACGCAGAGGCCCTCGCCATCCTGAAAGGCTACGATCAATGACCGAGTATCTGATCCGGCATGCTCACGTCGTCACCATGGATGACGACCGGCGCGAAATGACGGATTGTGATATCCATATCAAAGATGGGGTCATCGTCGCGGTCGGGCACGATTTGATTGCCAAGGAAGCAACGGTTTTTGAAGCAGGTGGCAAGCTTGTCACGCCCGGATTGGTCAACACCCACCATCACCTTTATCAGACACTAACACGCGCAGTGCCGGGCGCGCAGGATGCGCTTTTGTTTGGATGGTTGCAGCGTCTCTACCCAATCTGGGCACGATTTGGACCCGAAGAGATGTTTACGTCCACCCAGATTGGCCTCGCGGAATTGGCGCTATCGGGATGCACGATGACCTCTGATCATCTGTATCTCTACCCCAACGGGGCGCGGTTGGATGATACAATTGATGCCGCGCGCGAAGTGGGTTTGCGCTTTCATGCAACGCGTGGCGCCATGAGCATCGGGGAAAGTGACGGCGGGTTGCCCCCCGACGCTTTGGTCGAAAACGAACAGAGCATTCTCGACGATAGCATCCGTGTCATTGATGCCTTCCACGACCCGAACCCAGGTGCGATGGTCCGGGTTGGTGTCGCGCCCTGTAGCC
The DNA here is from genome assembly GCA_964385035.1 of uncultured Loktanella sp. Classification (GTDB taxonomy): domain Bacteria; phylum Pseudomonadota; class Alphaproteobacteria; order Rhodobacterales; family Rhodobacteraceae; genus Yoonia. The sequence continues at coordinate 12,928 of CAYLMZ010000046.1, read as the reverse complement.
CGTTTTCAGTGTCGCGCGACTTGATGCGTGAGGCTGCAATCCTTGCCCGCGACAAGGGCGTGATGATGCACACCCATCTGGCAGAGAATGACGAAGACATTGCCTATTCGCTGGAAAAATTCGGGTGCAGGCCGGGGCAGTATGCCGAAGAGCTAGGGTGGACAGGCGACGATGTTTGGCATGCCCATTGCGTAAAGCTTGATGGGCAGGAAATTGATCTGTTTGCGCGAACCCGGACAGGTGTCGCCCATTGCCCGTGTTCCAACTGCCGGTTGGGGTCGGGGATCGCACCGGTGCGAGCGATGCGTGATGCAGGCGTGCCAATAGGCCTCGGAGTTGATGGGTCAGCCAGCAATGATATGGCCAACCTGATCGGAGAAGCACGCCAAACGATGCTGCTCCAACGCGTCCAGAACGGGGCTGACGCTATGTCAGCCCGCGAAGCGCTCGAGATCGCAACCCGTGGTGGGGCCGCAGTATTGGGGCGGGATGATTGCGGCCAGATTGCCATTGGCAAGCGGGCCGATATCGCCGTCTGGAATACTCAGGCCGTCGAGAATGCAGGGTCCTGGGATCCTGCCGCCTTGGTTCTGGCAGGGCCGACGCGGGTTGATGCCCTATTTGTCGAAGGGCGCCAGATCGTAACTGACGGACGTGTGGTGTCATTTGATCTGGACGCAGCGCAGCAGAAACAAAGAATGCTTGCGCAAAGACTTGCTGACGCCAGATAGCGGCCAAAGTTGAGCCACAATGCGCTGTTTTCTTAGGGCACACTGAAATCTGAAAGAGTGGTCCCATGAAACACATCATTGCTGGCGCTGTTTTTGGCCTTTTGTCTGCATGTGTAGCAGTCGTCCCAATCCCGATTGGGGGCGGCGGTAACCCCGCTGAGGCCAGCAGGGCGGATGTCGCAAATCTTTCTGTGCGCTCGACGGCCAGCTTTACGCGTTCTTTGAATGATTTCAGGGCATCTCAGGGTGTCGGCCCGCTCCGTCAAAGTTCTGTTTTGACGCTCGCAGCCCAGCGTCATGCCGAAGACATGCGCGCACGCGACTATTTTTCTCATCGGTCTCCCGGTGGCCCGCATGGCAGCTCCTTGATCCGCCGTGCACAGGCCGCGGGATGCAGGGTGAGCTATGTTTCGGAAAACATCGGCAAGGGGCAGGACAACGAGCAGGAAATCCTGCAAGGCTGGGCAGAGTCGCCGGGCCACCGGCGCAATATGCTCAACACACGTGTCACTGAATATGGGCTTGGCCGCGCGGGCGACTATTGGGTTCTCAACCTGTCCAACGGCTGCTAAGCCAGTCGCTCACCCGCGACCCACACATCTTTCACGGCCCGATCATCCCCCATCATGATGGTCGGGAAAACAGCGTCCCAAATGTCATTCGCGCTTGCGCTGCGTTGCGCGATCGCATCTGTGGACGCCAGATCAAGCACGGTGATATCTGCCATCGCTCCTGCGCCCAAATGCCCAATTTCACCTGACATCTTCAACGCCTGTGCAGAGCCTTCTGTGGCCAGCCACATCAGTTGGGCAGGATGCAGGGCCTCGCCACGCAGTTGCCCGATCTCATAGGCCGTGGCCATCGTGCGCAGCATCGAAAACGACGACCCTCCACCGGTGTCTGTGGCAAGTCCGACGGCAATCTGACGGGCAGCAAGCCCCACTGCATCAAACAATCCTGATCCGATAAACAGGTTTGACGTCGGGCAATGAACAACCGCCGCGCCGACATCAGCAAGCCGGTCGATTTCGCGCTCTTCCAGATGGATCGCATGTCCATAAAGCCCGCCCGCCCCCAAAAGGCCAAAAGCCTCATAGGTATCCAGATAGTCACGCGCGCGCGGAAAAAGCTCTTGCACCCAAGCGATTTCGGGAAGCTGTTCGCTCAGATGTGTTTGCATCAAACACGCAGGGCGCTCTTGCCAGAGCCCTCCAAGTGCGGCCAGCTGATCGGGCGTCGAGGTGGGCGAAAACCGTGGTGTGATCGCGTAAGACGCGCGGCCGGTCCCATGCCATTTCTCAAGCAAGGCCTTGCTATCGTCATAGGCGGACTGTGGCGTATCCACCAACGTATCGGGGGCATTGCGATCCATACATGTCTTGCCCGCAACAACGGCCATATTGCGCTGGGCGGCTGCCTCAAAAAAGGCGTCCACGCTTTCAGGGTGGATTGTGCAAAAACTTGTCAGGGACGTCGTGCCATGGGCCAAAGCCAGATCAAGTGTGCGGCCTGCGATCTCGTCTGCGTAGGCTTTGTCACCAAAGCGCGATTCCTCGGGAAATGTATATGTGTTCAGCCAATCAATCAGCTGCTTGCCCCAACTCGCAATCATTGCGGTCTGGGGATAGTGCATATGCGCGTCCACGAACCCCGCCGAGATCAACGCCTCTCCATAGTCGGTGACAGTGGCATCGGGGTGGTTCGCGCGTAGCTCTGCACCGTTGCCAACTGCAGCAATCCGGTCGCCTTCGATAAGGACGCCGCCATTGCTGTCGAATTGGACCGTCTCGGCCCAATTCTCGCGCATCGGATTGCCCGAAAAGCCAAGGGTCTGCCCCAGAAGTAATCGCTTTGTCATATCTGTAGCTTATGTCCCGTGGCGGGCAGGGTAAATTCCCAAATCGCCGTTGTGCCATATGGGCAAAACCTTATGGTGCAAAGCAAGAGGACACAATCATGGCAGACAACACGACCACCCCAGAGGACGAAGCGTTCGGCATCACCGACCGGTTTCTCGCGGATGTGCTTGATGCTGTGGACGCAGGGCAGGGCGAGGCAGTCGCCGCCCTGCTTGACCCGCTTCATGCCGCTGACGTGGCGCATCTGCTGGAACAGATTGACGCTAAGAAGCGGCGCGATGTTCTGACCGTTTGGCCCGGCGGGCTAGAAGGTGAGGTGCTCTCGGAACTCGATGAGTCCCTGCGCGAAGAGGTGATCGAACAACTCGCCCCCGCAGAACTTGCCGAAGCCGTGCGAGAACTGGAAAGCGACGATGTCGTCGATCTGGTCGAATACCTTGATGAAGACCAGCAAGAGGCGGTTCTAGACGCGCTCGATGCAAGTGATCGGGTGGTCGTTGAACAGGCACTCACCTATCCCGAGGAAAGTGCCGGTCGCCACATGCAGTCCGAACTTGTGCGTGCGCCGGAACATTGGACGGTGGGCGAGGCAATCGATTATCTGCGCTCCGACATCGTCCTGCCAGAACAATTCTACCACATCATTCTGGTTGACCCCCGGCTAAAGGCGGTGGGCTACGTCACGCTAGGCCGTATCCTCAGCAACGCGCGCGATGTGCCCTTAAAAGATATTACCGAGGATACGTTCCGCACCTTTCACGTCGGCCAGGATGTTGAAGAGGTCGCGCAGGCCATCAACCACTATCACATGATCACGGCCCCCGTCGTGGATGACGATGATCGGATCGTGGGCGTCATTACAATCGATGATGCGATGATGTTCCTTGAAGAAGAAGCCGAAGAAGACATCCTGCGCCTTGCAGGCGTGGGCGAAGGCAGCCTGTCGGATCGTGTCATCGAAACGACGAAACAGAGGTTCCCGTGGCTTGCCGTTAACCTTGTGACAGCCATCTTGGCGTCTTTGGTTATTGCCCTTTTTGAAGAGGTCATCGCAGGTCTCGTGGCGCTGGCCGTGCTGATGCCCATCGTGGCTTCAATGGGTGGTAATGCGGGGACGCAGTCCTTGACGGTGGCCGTGCGGGCACTGGCGACGCGCGATCTAACGACCGCAAACGTCTGGCGCGTGATCCGGCGCGAGGTCCTCGTGGGCCTGATCAATGGGGCCATCTTTGCGGTGATCATGGGCATTGTCGGCATTATCTGGTTCGGCTCTCCCATGTTGGGCGCCGTGATCGGGGTGGCCATGGTGATCAACCTTGTTGTGGCGGGTCTGGCGGGCACGGTCATCCCTGTCATCCTTGAAAAGCTGGGCGTGGATCCAGCGCTTGCATCGGGGGCATTCGTCACCACGGTCACGGATGTTGTCGGTTTCTTTGCATTTCTCGGCCTCGCGGCAGTCTGGCTCTTGTGATGGATAAATCCCTTGCACGGCAAGCGGCCTTCGCACGCCGCAAAGAGGCTCATCAACCGCAAGCGGCCACAGCCGGTTACCTGAGCGAAGTTCTGGCTGGCTATCGCGGTGTGCCACTTGCGGGATACATGCCGATGCGGACCGAAATTGACCCGCTCCCCGCCATGGAAGAGGCGGCAGCGCACGGGCCCGTGGGAGTCCCGGTTATCATGGCCGCCGCTACCCCGCTTAAGTTTCGGCAATGGGAGCCTGATTGCGCACTCATCGCAGGCGAATTCGGCGCGATGATCCCCGAAAGCGGGGACTGGATCACCCCACAGATTGTTATTGTGCCATTGGTGGCCTACACGCGGGCTGGCGGTCGTCTGGGTTATGGCGGGGGCTTCTATGACCGCACGCTGGAAAAGCTGCGGGCACAGCAACCCACAATGGGGATCGGCTTTGCGTATCAAGCCCAGGAGGACCCCGACCTACCGCTTGAACCAACAGACCAGCCGCTTGACCTGATCGTCACAGAACAGGGCATCATCACGCCCTGATCCGTCTTCCTATGTTCAAAAATACCTCGGGTGAGGCGCGTCAGCGCCGAGGGCAGCGCCCTTAACCGGCTTCGGCAAATGCGGCCATGACTTCGTCAGAGGCTTCGAAATTGGCCGTCACGCGCTGCACGTCGTCATCTTCTTCCAAGGTATCCAACAGCTTCATCAACTTGGTGAGCCCTTCGGCATCGACTTCGGTTGTCATGTTGGGCTTCCAGATCAGCTTGGTCGAATCTGATTCACCCAGTTCCGCCTCAAGCGCGTTGGAGACCTCATTCAGGTCCGTGTCTGCGCAGATGATGACATGGGTGTCTTCATCGGACTGGACATCCTCTGCGCCAGCCTCGATCGCGGCCATCATGACCGTGTCGGCATCAGCCACGGAAGCGGGATAAACAACTTCGCCCTTGCGGTCGAACATGAAACCCACAGACCCGGTCTCGCCCAGATTGCCGCCGTTCTTGGAAAACGTCGACCGCACGGTCGAGGCCGTCCGGTTCCGGTTGTCGGTCATTGTCTCGACGATCACAGCGACACCACCCGGCCCATAGCCTTCATAGCGGATCTCGTCGTAATTCTCGGCATCCCCACCTTGGGATTTCTTGATCGCACGTTCGATCACGTCCTTGGGCACGGAACTCGACTTGGCTTCCTTGACCGCAAGGCGCAGGCGTGGATTTTTTTCAGGATCAGGGTCGCCCATTTTGGCGGCCACGGTGATTTCCTTGGCCAGCTTGGAAAACAGCTTGGAGCGCAGTTTGTCCTGACGTCCCTTGCGGTGCTGGATATTTGCCCATTTTGAGTGGCCGGCCATTGGAAACCTCATTCTTCACGCTGGAATTTGCGTCTCTATATGGCATGCGGGCCGCAAGCCGCAACCCCGCCTAGAGCGGCCAAATGAGCGGGATCACAAAGGATACAATCGGCGCGAGGGAGAGGTTCAAGGGAATGCCGAATTTCAGAAAGTCTGCAAACTTGTAGCCACCCGGCCCGTAAACCAGTGTATTGGTCTGATAGCCGATGGGCGTTGCAAAGCTGGCGCTTGCTGCAATCATGACAGCCACAACAAGCGGGCGAGGGTCCACGCCCAAGGCACTGGCCAGACCAATCGCGATCGGTGTCATGACCACGGCAACGGCGTTGTTAGAAACCAATTCGGTCAAGATGCTCGACAAATAATAAACGGCCAAAACGACAAAGAAGGGCGGCAAGACCATCATCACCGGCGACAGCGTGTCCGCGATCAGCGCAACGGCCCCCGATGATTGCAACGCAGAGCCCACACCGAGCATCGCAAAAATCAATGCCAGCAAACGGCCATCCACAAAGGAAAACGCTTCGTCTGCATCAATGCAGCGTGTCACCAAGACGGTCGTCACACCCAGCATGGCCAAAAGCAGAATTGGGGCTACCCCAAGGGCAGCCAGCGTCACGACACCCAATAGCACCGTCACCGCAATGGGCGCGCGATTGCGCCGGAATGCGCGCTGTGATGGCTCTGACACATCGCCAAGGTTCATGTCTTCGGCAAGCCGCTGAATGTCCTCGGGCGCACCTTCCAGAAGGATCGTATCACCTACGCGGATCATGATATCATCAATCTGTTGGCTGATGTTGGCATCCCGTCGGTGCACGGCAAGCGGATAAACCGCATAGCGCCGCCGCAGCCGCATCGCGCCCATGCGGCGCCCGGCCATCTTGCAGTTTGGCGTAATCAATACTTCGACTGTCTTTGTCTCAACGGCTGACAGCTGGTCAACGCGCCGCAATTCCTTGTTGCGTTGCAGTGACAAAAGTTCGGTCATCTCGGTGCGCAGCACCACGCGATCACCGACCTGCAAAGTCACATCCTTCAGGTTACGGCGCAAAGATGCATCGCCCCGCACCACATCGATCAGGCGCACCCCGTCGCGCTTGAAAAGCTGAACATCCGTCACCTCGCGCCCGATCAGGTTGCTGTCAGGGGGGATGATCGCTTCGGAAAAGAACTTTTTCTTCGACCGGTCCGACAGCATGGTCGCCATGCTTTGACGGTCAGGCAGCAGGCGCGGGGCCATGAAATAGAGGTAGGTAAAGGTCCAGGCGACAACGACGAGGCCAACAGGCAGAATCTCAAGAATGCCAAAAGGCTCCAGCCCCGATGACCTTGCGACACCATCCACCAGCAGGTTGGTTGATGTGCCAAGCAGCGTCATCGTGCCGCCCACAATGGCCGCATAGCTTAGCGGGATCAGCAGTTTGGAGGCTGAAGTGCCCAATGTCCGCGCCAGTTGCACAAAGACAGGGATCATCACCACGACCAAAGGCGTGTTGTTCATGATTGCACTTGCAAAGGCCACAAACAATAGTCCGCCTCCGATGGCACGCGCAGGCGAGACTTTGGCTTGGCGCTCCGCGATCTGGGTCATCGCATTGAGCGCACCGGTGCGCACCAAGGCCCCGACGATGATGAACATCGCGGCAATCGTCCATGGTGCAGGGTTGGACAAGACCGCCACCGCGTCTTGATAAGGCAGAACACCGGTCGCCAAGAGGACCGACATGCCGCCCATCGCCACCACTTCGGTTGGGTAGCTTTCGCGCAGGAACATCGTGAACATGCCAAGCACGACGACCATCGTCAGGATGGCACCTTGCATCTGGGTCAGCGGAAAAAGACTATCCATGGGCTTTAGTTTCCAATGTTGCCTCTTGTTCGGCAACCCGTGGTCTAACAAGGCTGATGCCTAGCAGCATCACGCCCAGTGCGGCCCAGACCCACAAGCTATAACGTTCGCCCAAAAGCAGCATTGCCCAAAGCACGCCAGAGCCGGTGACGATGTAACTGACTTGACCTGCGAAAACCGCCCCTGCTTTGCCGATTAGCCAGACATAGCCTGTGTAGACGAAAACATGGATGATGCTGCTCAGGACCATCGTCACATCTGCAAGGATAAAGGGGGCTTGCGGAACAAAGAAATGTCCTGACCCGACAGCCAGCGGCAAGCTGAGAAAAGTGCCGACGACAGATGCGCCAAACAGCACCGCAATCGGGTCAAGGCCTGCGGTCCCCCAACGCGCCACGATGTTTCCTTCCCAAGCATAACAAAACGGGGCCACCAACGCCAAAGGGACGAATGCGAGCATCGCCCTTTCCGGTAGGCTCGCATTGGGGAAGGCAATCAATCCAACGCCAATCAGCCCCATCGTCAGCCCTGCGAACCTGCGCCATGAAAAACGATCATTTCCCAAAGCCAGTGCAATCGGAAACGCCATCATTGGAATGGTCGCAATCACGATCGACATGATGCCCGAGGGCAAATAAATCGCAGCCCGATAGCTGGTAGAGTTGGGTAAAATCGACCCGATCACCGCAATGAGCAACCAGACCCCCAACGTCATCGGTGTGATGGGCAATTGACCAATACGCCGCCAAAGCAGCGCTCCCAAAGTCAAGGCTCCAATCAGCATTTGCCAAAAGATCAGGCCCAAGGGCTGGTATCCGGCAGTGACTGTGATTTTGGTCAAAGGTTGGGTCAGACCCCACCCACAGCCCAACAGCAGCAGAATTGCTGTCAGCTTTACCCGGTTATCGGTCATGCGGGTCCGGTCTGCTGCAAACGACCACCTTGTCGGACCATCTCGACCCGTGTGGCTTTGCCTGTCAGGTTGTCGGTCTCGACATAGAGGCCTGATAAAGTGGCTGCTTCAGTTGCAGGGGTAAAGCGGGACTTTGGCATGCCGGTAATGAACCTGCGCAGTGGTTCGGTCTTTTCCATGCCGATGACTGAATTATAATCACCACACATGCCTGCATCGGTCTGATATGCCGTGCCCCCCGGCAGGATCATCGCGTCGCCCGTAGGGACATGGGTATGTGTTCCGACAACGATACTGGCACGTCCGTCGCAGAAATGCCCTGCGGCCATTTTCTCGGACGTGGCTTCGCAATGGACATCGATCAGGCTTGCACTGACCTGCCCACCCATCGGGTATTGGCGCAATACGGCATCAAGGGCCGAGAACGGATCATCAAAGGGCCGTTTCATAAAGACCTGACCCAGGACTTGGGCCACCAAAACCTTGCGACCGCCGGGGGCATTAAAGACACGGGCACCAACGCCGGGTGCGGCCTTGGAGTAGTTCATTGGGCGGATGATCCGGGTCTCGCGTTCTATGAAACCAAGCATGTCCTTTTGGTCAAACGCATGATCACCCAAGGTCACAACATCGGCTCCTGCATCCAGCAGCAGCTTTGCATGTGGTTCAGAAAGCCCCATGCCGCTGGTCGCGTTCTCGCCATTCACGACAACAAAATCGAGCTTCCACGCATCGCGCAGTCGCGGAAGGTGGGTGGTTACCGCCGCGCGTCCTGCACGGCCCATCACATCGCCAAGAAAGAGTATCTTCATATCACTCTGTTACGGCCTTGGACGCGCATCATCCAGCGAATTGTTGTTGCACTGGCCTGCGCAAGGTGACACGCAAATGCCATGACCGCACAAACGCACTCAAAACCCATCATGGGCGTGTTCTGGATGGTGCTGACGGGCTTTATGTTCGTGGGCGTCACGGCAGTGGTGAAACACGTAGGCTCTGATGTGCCTGCCGCCCAAGCGGCTTTTTTGCGGTATGTCTTGGGTCTGGTTTTTCTAATCCCGATGACCAAACCGATTTTGGCGGCGCATTTAACGGCCCGCCAAAAGAAACTCTTTTGGGCGCGGGGGTTTGTGCACACGCTGGCGGTGATTCTGTGGTTCTTTGCAATGGCGCGGATTCCGATCGCTGAGGTGACGGCGATGAACTACTTGTCGCCGGTCTACGTGTCGCTCGGTGCTGCGCTGTTTTTGGGTGAACGTCTGCCGCCGCGCAGGCTTGCGGCAGTGATCATGGCGCTGATCGGCGCGATGATCATCCTGCGCCCGGGCGTGCGCGAAGTAGAAATCGGCCATATCGCAATGCTGGGCACGGCCGTTTGTTTTGCCGCAGGCTATCTGATTGCGAAACAGCTGTCAGGAGAAGTCTCGGCTCCTGTGGTCGTCGGCATGCTGTCGATCACGGTGACGATTGGGTTGGCCCCGTTTGCATTTGTGGTCTGGGTCACGCCGACATTGGAGCAACTGGGCTGGCTGTTTTTGGTCGCTTGCTTTGCGACCGCCGGACATTACACGATGACATTGGCATTTGCGGCAGCACCGTTGACGGTGACCCAGCCTGTGACCTTTCTTCAGCTGGTCTGGGCCGTGGCGCTGGGCGCGATTGTCTTTGGTGAGGCGGTTGATGGCTGGGTGATATTTGGGGGTGCTGTGATTATGGCGTCGGTCAGTTTTATCACTTGGCGCGAGGCTGTCGCGCGGCGCAGAGTGACGCCCGCCGTGCCTGCGACGAAGGTCTAGGCTATGACTTTTTTGCCTCCGGCGGAGGTATTTTTGAACATAGGAAGCGGCGGGCCGTCCGTCAGGTTGGTGGTATTAGTCGTGCAAGCACCGATCCTTGGGTGATGTGCCCGATAGGTTGGCCGTTCTCGGTCACTTGCAAGTCTGCGTTGTCGAGTTGCTGCATGATCTCTTGCACGGGCGTTTCTGCGTCGATTGCGGGGCCGTCCGCAGTGCCCGCCACCATCACATCGCGCGCGGTCAGCACCCCGAGCGGATTCATATGTGCCACAAAATCGGCCACATAGTCATTGGCGGGGTTCGTGAAGATATCGCGCGGTGTGCCACATTGCACAATCCGCCCGCCTTCCATGATTGCGATCCGGTTGCCGATCTTGAACGCTTCATCAAGGTCATGGCTGACAAAGATGATTGTGCGCCCGCGCTGCTTTTGCAGGTCCAGCAATTCGTCTTGCAGTCGTGTGCGGATCAAAGGGTCCAGCGCCGAGAAAGGTTCGTCCATCAGAAGGATCGGCGCATCAGTCGCAAAAGCACGGGCAAGCCCCACACGTTGTTGCATCCCGCCTGACAACTCACCCACCAATGCATCGGCGCGATCGGCAAGCCCCACCATCTCAAGTTCCTGATCGACCCGTTTCAGGCGTGCCGTTTTCTCCATCCCTGCCAGTTCAAGACCGAGGCCGACATTGTCGCGCACAGTCCGCCACGGCAGCAGCCCGAATTGTTGAAACACCATGGAGACGCATTCGCGCCGGACCCGGCGCAGGTCCCTTGCCCCACAGTTGACGACATCACACGACCAGTTTCCGTCGTTGATCCGAACGGCGCCGCGCACCACTGGGTTCAGCCCGTTGACAGACCGCAACAACGTCGACTTGCCGGACCCTGACAGTCCCATTAGCACTAGAATCTCGCCTGCTTCGACGTTGAGCGAACAGTTATGCACGCCCAGTATCTGGTTGGTTTTCTCACGGATTTCAGGCCGCTCCAGCCCTTCATCCATCAAGGGCAGGGCGGACTTTGGCTTGTCCCCGAAAACGATGGAGACATTATCAAATTCAACAGCATTCATTTTTGCTTCACCCGCAGCATCCGGTCCAGCATGATCGCGACGACCACAATGACAAAGCCGCTTTCAAATCCAAGTGACGTGTTGACCGTATTCAACGCCCGGATCACGGGCACGCCCAGGCCGCTGGCCCCGACAAGGGCCGCAATGACAACCATCGACAGCGACAGCATGATCGTCTGGTTTAGTCCGGTCATGATTTGGGGCAGGGCAGAGGGCAGTTCGACTTTCATCAGGACCTGCCGTTTGGTCGCGCCAAAAGCCTCGGCTGCTTCCAAAAGCGCTGTCGGCGTCGATGAGATCCCAAGGTGTGTCAGGCGGATCGGCGCCGGCAGCACGAAGATCACTGTGGCGATCAGGCCGGGCACCATGCCGATGCCGAAGAAGACAATTGCCGGGATCAGATAGACGAAGGTGGGCAGGGTTTGCATCAGGTCCAGCACAGGAACCATCGCGCGATAAAGACGCGGTCGGTGCGCCGCCGCGATCCCGATTGGGACCCCAAGCCCCATACAGACAACGCAGGCCGAAAGAACCAAAGTCAGCGACTCAAGTGTTTCTTCCCAGTAGTCCTGGTTGAGAATGAACAGAAACCCCAACACGACAAATAGCGGCGTTTTCCAGTTGCGCTGCAAGACCCAGGTCAGGGCGGCAAAGGCCGCAATCACGATCAGCGGGTGAGGTGTCTCAAGAACCCAAAGGATGCCATCAATCAGCGCTTCCATGACGTCGGACAGCCAATCAAAGAAAAAGCCCAGACTGTCGTTCATCCAGTCAAAGATCGTCTCGGCCCAATCCCCGATGGGGATTTTGTTCTCGGTCAGCCAGTCCATGCCGCACCCTTCATAGCATAAAAAAAGCGGGGCCATTCCGGCCCCGCTCAGGTTGGTTTGCTTACATGTCCAATGCGGCTTTGACGGCTGCGACCGCGTCGCCACCGTCTTTCGTAGTAACACCGTCAAGCCAAGCCATGAAAGCATCCGGGTTCGCGGCCAACCATGCGGTTGCTGCATCCTCAGGATCTTCACCATCGTTCAGGATCGCGCCCATGATCTCATTCTCCATGGCGAGAGAGAATTCGAGGTTTGTGAGCAACGCGCCCACGTTGGGGCAGCTGTCGACGTAGCCTGCGGAGGTGTTGGTAAACACGCTACCTTCTGAGCCAAACCATTCCTCGCCCCCTGTGAGATAGGTGAGTTCCATGGCTGCGTTCATCGGATGGGGTTCCCAAGCGAGGAAAACGACCGGCTCTCCGCGCCCGTCAAGTCGCATCGCTTGAGCAAGCATACCTTGCTCGGAGCTTTCGAGAAGTTCCATCTCGCCCATGCCAAAGTCGTTGGCTGCAATTCGGTCGAGGATCAACCTGTTGCCATCGTTCCCTGGTTCAATGCCATAAATCGTGCCATCCAGCGCATCAGCATGAGTAGCGATATCAGCGAAGTCCTTGATTCCAAGTGCCGCACCTGCTGCGTTTGTTGCCAGTGTGTACTTCGTTCCTGTCAAGTTTTCTTTCACCGTATCGACTGTCCCGGCTTCACGGTACGGCGCGATGTCTGCTTCCATTGTGGGCATCCAGTTGCCGAGGAAGACGTCTACATCACCATTCGCGAGTGAAGTATACGTCACCGGCACCGAAAGAACCTTGATGTCTGTCTCATAGCCCAAGGCCTCGAGCACAACGGATGTGGCCGCGGTTGTGGCCGTAATGTCAGTCCAGCCCACGTCAGAGAAAGTGACCGTGTCACAGTCCGCAAAGGCAGGTGCAGCCGCGGCGCAAATGGCCAGCGCCGAAATGGATGTTTTGAAATTCATGAGGTTTTGCTCCCTGGTTTTTTCTTGATTGACGAGTCAATAAAGAACAATTTAACTGGCCTGCGTCAACTG
>CAYLMZ010000045.1:0-17851 GCA_964385035.1 uncultured Loktanella sp. | reverse complement strand
AATTCCTCGACGCCATCACCCCCGGCATGGACGCCGAGATCGCACGTCAGTTCCAAAAAATGCTGACAAAGCAGGGACTTAAGTTCACTCTGGGTGCAGCTGTGCAAGGCGTGACGGTGAAGGGTGGCAAAGCCACAGTGACCTACAAAATGCGCAAAGACGAAAGCGAGCATTCCATGACCGCCGACACCGTCCTCGTCGCGACAGGCCGCAAACCTTACACCGAAGGGCTCGGCCTCGATACGCTCGGGATTGAGATGACCGAACGCGGTCAGATCAAGACAGACGCGAAATACGCCACAAACGTGCCCGGCATCTACGCCATCGGTGACACGATCGAAGGCCCGATGCTCGCCCACAAAGCCGAGGACGAAGGCATGGCCGTCGCCGAAGGCATCGCAGGCCAGCATCCGCATGTGAACTACGGCGTGATCCCAGGAGTGATCTACACCCACCCCGAGGTCGCAAATGTTGGTGAGACCGAACAAACCCTGAAAGATCAAGGACGTGCCTATAAAGTCGGCAAGTTTCCCTTCATGGGCAACGCACGCGCCAAGGCGAATTTCGCAGGCGACGGCTTTGTGAAAATCCTTGTGGATGCGGCGACAGATCGCGTCCTTGGCGCGCATATCATCGGCCCGATGGCTGGCGATCTGATCCACGAAATCTGTGTGGCGATGGAGTTTGGTGCTGCTGCCGAAGACCTCGCCCGCACATGCCATGCTCACCCGACATATTCCGAGGCAGTACGCGAAGCAGCGCTCGCCTGCGGTGACGGGGCTATTCACGCCTAAGTGGCTCGGGCGCAGGGCAGTATTTGCCGCCTTGCGCCCCACCAGCGCCAAAATTCTGGCAAAAAATTCATGTTGTTGTAAGATCAGGCCCATATTGCCCGTGGGGCTGTGTCACTGTTGGCGGCGTTACCGGGTCCTCTCGGTGCCGCATTGTAGATTTGAGTGTGCTCATGCAGCGTTTTTTGATCGCGTTTTTATGCGTGTCGCTTTTTGGTTCGCCTGCCGCTGCGAACGAACGTGGCACCGGTTTGTTTGTTGATCTTGAGCCTGTCGCAGAGACAGGCATCACAGGCACAGACGGGCAGCCCCTCGATCTGTGTCACACAACGGATGACATCCGGCTGTTGGGCATAACATTGCTCAGCAACATCACCGGTTATGCGCTTTCAGGGGACAACTGCGAGGGCGAAATCACACGCAGTCTCTCGCCAGATGACATTGCCGCAGCGCAGGAAATGGGGCTGATCGATCAAGGCCTGCCTATCGTCGCCAAGAACGATGTGCGCCGCAACCTGACCAATTACGGCCTTTGGATCGCGATTGTGATGGGGTTGGTTGCGGTGATCATCCGCCGTATCAAAGCACTCTTGGGGTATGATCTGCGCGGGCCTATCCGGCGCAAGACGACCCAACGGATCTTGTCTGCGATGTGCCACGCGGGCCAACGCGACGGGATCGTCGACAGTAAGGAAATCGCCCTGATCCGCAAGGCGGCCCAGCGGCTGACCCGTCGCTCCATCCGCACTGCCGAGATCGTCAAAATCGCTGATCATTCAAAAGACGATCTGGATGATCAGGATTTCATCAATTTTGGACGCGGGCTGCGTGACGGTGAAAAAGACGTCATGATGCAAGGTGTGTTCTACGTCACTCTTGCCAGTGGTCGTTTGTTGCCCGCAGAGCATGAGTTTCTCACCCGTCTCGCCTATGGCATTGGTATGCCAGGCGAAGACTTCCGGCGGGTGATGAATGTCGCGCTTGGCGATCTTGACCGCTACCCCCCGCGCTAACCTTTCAGCATCCGCAGACCTTGGGTCGCATCTGTTCTGACCGCAAGGCGCAGACCGGGTTCATCGCCCGCTTTCAAAGCCGCCAGTATCAGCTTGTGATGATATGGTGGTTCGGTCCGGCGAAGCCGCCCATAGAGTGCCCGCATTGTGGGGCCCAGTTGCAGCCAGACTGTCTCTGTCATGGCCAGCATCGCAGGGGCCTGTGCGCGCAGGTAAAGCGTGCGGTGAAATTCGAGGTTCATCCGGATGTAGCCGGTGGCGTCATGTCTGGCGATAACTTGATTCACCCCTTGATTGATCGCCTCAAGCCTGTCGATCAACGCAAAATGCGCCCGTGGCAATGCGCGCGATGCGAGCTCTGGCTCAAGCAAGGCGCGCAAAGTGGCCAGCTCTTCAATCCGGTCGTTGGACAACTCTGGCGTCGACACGCGGCCAGAAGACGACAGAAACAGCGCACCTTCCGCTACCAACCGGCGGACAGCTTCACGGGCGGGGGTCATAGAGACCTGATAGGTCTCACCGATGCCGCGCAAGGTCAGCGCTTCGCCAGGGCCGATTTCACCGTGCATGATCCGCGTGCGCAAAGCACGATAGACACGCTCATGAGCGGCAGTGGTATTGTCTTGGACGCGCGGCGGGATCATGTTGTCTTTGTGATCACAAACGCTTCAACGGTCAATCATCGAAAGTATAGCGGTGCAAAAGATCGCCATGGGCCCGCAACCACTGCCGGTGCGTCTCAAAGGCCGGACAGAGATCACCGACAACCTGCCAGAAGGCAGGACTGTGGTTCATCTGGACAAGGTGGGCGACCTCATGGGCCGCAACATAGTCCAACACCTCAGGCGGGGCCATGATCAGCCGCCATGAATACATCAGACCACCATCCGCTGTGCAGGACCCCCAGCGCGACCGCGTGTCCCGCAAGGTCAGCTTGGTATAGCGGCGCCCGATCTGGGTAGCGTAACGGTCGGAAGCTTCCGCAAGTGTTGTCCGTGCGATCTGTCGCAAATACCCCTTTACCTGCGCGGCGACCGGGCGATCTTGTGCCACGAAAAGCGTTCCATCCATCAAACGGACGTTGCGGGCCGCGTGTGTTGCGATCGTGATCTCTTGCCCCTTGATCAAGACCCTGCGCCCCTGTCCGACCGACCGGGACGGTGAAATCGTATCCAACTGCTTGCGCAGCCAAGCTTCTTTGCTTTGCAGAAAAGTGATTCCCTCAGAGTCGCGGATTGCATGAGGCAAAGTCAGGCTAACCTGCCCATCCAGACGCGACACCCGCAGCGACAGCCTGCGCGCACGGGCTGACCGGCGCAATTGCACCTCAATCGGGGGGTTGCCAAGCAGGGTGTGACGGCCCATATCCAACTTCTCATGTTCAATGGTGCCAAAGGCTTTGACACGCCTTTCTGCTTATGGCAGTTGGCACCGATCACCCGCAAGGGACGACCGAAATTTTGAAGGGATAGCCTATGCCTAAGGAAGAGTGGGGCACAAAGCGTCTTTGCCCTGAGACCGGCAAGCGCTTTTACGACCTGAACGCCAACCCGATCATCAGCCCCTACACAGGGAACGAGGTCGCCGTCGATACATCCAAAACACGCACAATGGTTGCGGATGCAGAAGACGCGCAGACCACTAAGATGAAAGAGGCGTCCACCGACGAGGACGATCTGGTACTCGACGATGACGACGACAGCGATGACGTAGATCTGGGCGATGATGTGCTTGACGATGATGACGATGACGACACAGTATCGCTCGACGAATTGGCCGATGTCGCATCAGACGACGGCGACGACTAAATACGATTGCCGGGCGCGATTTTCACTTGATCTTGCCCGGTACGCTGCATAGACAGCGCCCAGCAGCAAAGCTGCGACGGATGGGGCCTTAGCTCAGTTGGGAGAGCGCTTGCATGGCATGCAAGAGGTCAGGGGTTCGACTCCCCTAGGCTCCACCAAATTTTCCAATTGATGAATAATTGAACACCCGTGCAGCATGGCCGGGCTTTGCTTTGCGTGCCCTCAGGTCAGCTTTTTCATCACAAAAGTGTAGGTTTTACCGAGCAAAAGCGCGTGTTAACCCGCCCCTCGTACTAGTGCTTTTTGTTTGCGTTCCGGAGTCGATCTGTGCCCGTTTATTCTGATATCCGATTTTATGACCTGAATCCGCTTGGTTTTTTCTCGACCACAGTGGGAGGGACGACGATCTATACCGGTCCTGATACCCCAGCCGGCGTCGCAACCATCACTGACAACGAAGCTGGTGCCGATGATCTGTCTTTGCAGGATGACTTCGGCACAACCGGTGGGGAAAGCGCCACCGCCAACGTTACCATCAACGGGCTGACGTCGACTGGCTCTCCGGTCGACTCTGAAGATGTGTGGACGCTTCGCGATACGGTGACTGGTCAGGAATTCCAGATCGTAACATTTGAAGTCGAACAAGGACCTGCGCAGGGCTTCTATCTGCTGTCTGAAGTCCCCCTGATCGAAGGGCGCGAGTACGAAACTCTTGCATACGATTCTTTCCCGCTCACATCTGCGGGTGATCCGGTATTCACCTACGAGGACTTTTTTGACAATCAGGCCGTCGATGGTGACGACACCGACGATACAATCGACCTGAATTACGTAGACCTTGAAGGGGACCGTATCGACAACGGTGATGGCACCGGCCCGAACGGCGAAGGCGATCTGGTTTTTGCTGGTGACGGGGATGACCGGGTTGAGGCAGGCGACGGCGATGACATCGTCTATGGTCAAGGCGACGACGATACACTGCTCGGCGAAGATGGCGACGATATTCTCTTTGGTGATAGTGGAGTCGAAGTCGCCCCCGTCACAGAGTTCCTTGATTGGACCGCGCAGGGCGGAAGCGGGACCTCGCTGGAAACAGACTTTACCCAGACAACGGGCACAATGGACGTGTCCGTCTCATTTGAGGATGTCAGCGCCGGGTCTACAGCCGGCGCAGAGGTCAGCACCAGCACGCAATACAATGAGGCAGGGGAGCCATTCGACGACAACTCCGGTCTATTGCTTGAAGGTACCGGCGGGCCGGCTGGCGGCTCAGATGTATCCATCACAACAATTGATTTTGACCCTGTCGCAGGGAGCGGCATGTCGGACGAGGTCGAGAACGTTGAATTTCGGATCAATGACATCGATTCAGGTGGCTGGATCGACAGGGTCACCATTACAGGCATCAATGCGGCCGGTGAGGAAGTCGACGTCACCTTCACCATCGCAGGCAACGAAACAATCGAAAACGGCGACACGATTGTGGGCGGGGCCGGTGGAGATGAACCTTTCCAAGCAGCAGGCTCCGTTCTTGTTCAGATTGACGAGCCTGTCACGCAAATCGTGATCTCTTACGGCAATGGCGGGACCACGGGGCAGTTCATTTGGATCTCGGACATATATTTCGACACCATCCCCGAAGGTGGGGACGATTTTCTTGACGGCGGCTTGGGCGCTGACACGCTATACGGTGAAGGCGGCGATGACACGTTCACTGTCGCAGATGGAGACACGGCGTTTGGTGGCAGCGGTGACGACGTGTTCACAGTCACTGATCTTGGTGAGGGATCGTCGGACATCACAATCGTTGGCGGCGAGGGTGGCGAGACGCAAGGCGACACACTGTTCTTTGGCGGCCTGATCGACAGCCTCGATGATATCACGTTTACGAATACTGACGATGATGCAGGCGGGCTTTCTGGATCGGTACTTCTCAACAACGGGACAACTGTCACGTTTTCAGAAATCGAAAATTTGGAGATCTGTTTCGCCACGGGCACGCTGATCGACACACCTTGCGGACCGATGCCCGTTGAACAGATCCAGGCCGGGACCACCGTGAACACTGTGGACCACGGCCCGCAGACTGTGATCTGGTCCAATACAAATGACCGCCCTCTTGATGGAACGGACCCCGACCAAAAGCCCATCCTGATACAGGCCGGTGCTTTGGGGCGCGGCAAACCTATGCGCGATCTGGTGGTCTCTCCTCAGCACCGGGTTCTGGTGGGCGAAAATGGTCAGCTTACTGATTATTTCGACCGACCTGCCCTTGTCGCTGCAAAGGCGTTGGTCTCATTGCCGGGAATTCGCCATATGCGCGGGAAACGCGCTGTGACATGGCATCATTTTGCGTTCCGCAAACACCAGATTGTGCGGGCAAATGGCTGCTTGGCTGAGTCTCTCCTGCTGGGCCAGATGGTGCAAAAGAGCCTACCGGCAGCAGAGAGGGCGGCATTGCAGTCACTCTTTGCGGTTGCGCCTGCGCACGACGCACTGAATGGCCCCGCAGCCCGCGACGTTCTCAAGACCGGACAGGTTGCCCGCATCCTGCGGCAAAGGACCGGGCAAGCGACGCAACAGGCCGCATAGAGCCACACCCCGTATGGCGGCCATTGTCAGGAAAGGCTGTCGTAATGTGCCTTGAACTGCGTCCGGAAACGACTGTGGCGCGAAACACTCGAGGGTGCCTGCGCATCCGTGGCCTGATCAAGTCTTGCGCCTGACATCTTAGAGATACGATCAAGAAGTTGCGCGGGGCTATCCAAAATCTCTTCAAATTGCACAAGCAGGGCACGAGAACCCAGTTTTTCGACCAAGCCATCCACCAAACTGTCATAGGCTGAAATGTAGTCCAGAATCGTTTTCGGATCATAGGCGTACTCATTGCCGCGCGCATAATTGCTGGCAAACATCTCAGCCCCGATGTCGAACCGATCGCGACGCATAAAGAGAAACGTTGCATTTGGCAGTCGGTCCGCGAGCTTGGTGATTTGGGTCAGACTGTGCGGATTGGTCGAGGTCACGATACGTTTACCCCGACCTGCCAATTCCTCCGAGGTCACATAAAAGACCTGTTCCAACGCAAGCGCTGTATCACCGTCAGCAAGTGCTCTGATCGCCTCGAACTGAGGCGAGACCGAGGGGCTTTGCGCCAAAAGACCCTCAAGCAAAGACTTCCCGGCCCGCGATGTCCCGAAAATGAAAATTGGCGTGACTTCGGCATGATGATCTGCGACAGGAGCGGGCACCCAAGATGTCAGTTCAGTCGTCAGGTCTCGCAACTCGCGCTCAAGTCGCCGCTGATCCAACGCGCTCTCTTGGGTTTTTGCCTGATTGGCCAGAACCAGTTGCGCAAAGGCGCCATCCAAATCGCCTTCATGGCGCAAAATGTCAGCTGCAAAGAAATGTCTGGAACTGGGCAGGCCGTTGCTACTCTTCATCTGATCCAAAGACTCGCGCAGCCGCACAATCACCGCATCGTCAAGCAACCCATTGGGCAAGGCAGCAAGGCTGCGGGCGGCAGTGTCGTTCTGAGGATCAGCTTCAAGCGCCGCCACAAGAGAAACGATTGCGCTGCGATGATCACCCATTTCAGCGCGCGCCAGCGCCTCGTTCTGGAACAGGGCCGTGGCACCCGGATGTGTCTCAAACGCTTTGGCATAAAGCTCGAGTGCGGCCTCGGGCTTGCCCTGTCGCTGCAACATCAGCCCCAGATTGGCGAGCGGTTCCAGCGCGTCAGGAAACCTCTTGCGGGCCTCTTGCAAAAGCGCGATGCCTTGGGACATCTGCCCGTATTCCTGCAACGCATCTGCCTTGCCCAAAATGGCCGGCATATGATCGGGATCAACGGCCAACGCCCGGTCAAATGCTGTAATCGCATCTGCATGATCGCCACCCTCCGACAGGATCAGGCCAAGGTTTACCAGCGTCTCAAGGTGCCTGGGCGCAAACTGCAAAGCTCTTTCGGTGACAACCCGTGCTTTGTCAAAGAGCCGTCTGCCTTTGAGCGAAACACCCAGGTTGCGCAGCGCCTGCACATAGTTGGGCCGCAGTTTGATCGCCTGCATATATGAGGCTTCAGCAGCGACATCATCGCCCTGCTCTTGCGCGATCACGCCAAGATTGTAGTGGGCTTCGGCATAACGCGGATTGGATTTGATCGCCTTTTGGTAGGCTGCTCGCGCGTCCTCAAGCGCGCCACGCGCCAAAAAGACATTCCCCAGATTGCTTTGGGCCTCGGCATAGGCGGGCTCCAACTTGAGCGCGCGCGACAGATATTTTTCAGCGTCGTCTAGTTTTCCACGTGAGGTCAGCAACGCACCCACATTGTTGTAGGCTTTGGCATATTTCGGATCGACCGACAGTGCCTTTTTGTAGGCAAGCAAAGCTGCCTGTGCATCACCAAGCTCTTTGAGAACATTGCCCAGATTGTTGTGGGGATCAGGGTGATTTGGGCGAAGTTTGACGGCCCGTTCGAATGCCTTCTTGGCTTTGGGGAACTTGCCGGTCTGTGCGTATGAAGCGCCCAGAATATTCCAGATACCAAACGCTTTGGGCGCGGCCTTGGCCAGTTTTTCGCCCTGCGCGATGACAGTCGGAAAATCGCCCTTTTGGTAGAGCGCGATCAGCGTCTTCATCGGGTCATTGGGCCTTGGCGTCGTCATCGTCGGATCTTTCTGGCAGCATCACAAAGCAATGCGACAGTGATAGTCCGCCCTTCACTATTCTGCGACCCCAATCTGACCCGAACTGAAAACGGCGCCTCGATTTGAGGCGCCGTTCCAAGACCTAGGCAGCGATTACGTCGCGTTCCGTGCCATGATCAGGCGTAAAATCTGCCCATTCGAGATCACCCACATAGCGCTGCGCGATCTGCCCTTCCCCATCCAGGGTAAAGAGGTGCAGCCATTGGTTGTCGAATAGGGCCCGCACACCATCATGCTTGCGCAGAATGTCCGAGATCGCCTCGGCGGGGGCTTCGACGCAGACCGACAGACGCAGAGGGTCATGGGCGTATGTCTCACCGTCATGGACAGACTGCCAAGGCAGGCCGCCGCGCAGGGCGCCCCCGTTTCCTTCGACAACACCGATTCCGCCCGTGACATTGTGCAACAACTTGTTGCCTGCCCCGAAAGTATCAGGTGCCACGACTGATCCGTAATATTGCAAGCTGATCCAGCTTGCGACGACTACAGGGGCTGTCAGGATCAACTCAAGCACGCCGAAACCGTCGTCCTGCTCCCAGTCGTAGTCGTGCAAGAAGGCGCGGCCGCCAAGCCCTTTGCCCTTTGTGCGGGTCCGTGGGGCCGCGATGAACGCCTGACATCCGGCCAACGCCCATTCAGGCCGTGTTTCCGCCCAATCCGTGCTCCGGGCTTTGACGTCGCTCTCATTAGCAGCCCGCGGCAAGCGCAACGCCCGCTCTGTCCGGGCCAGCTTGCCGGCTGCGGCGAGCCATTCACGGGCTGTTTTGAGGTGCTGGGCATGCCCGTGCGGGGCAAAATCCTCTTCAAAGATCGTCACAGCATCTGTTGTCGTGTCATGCAGGCCGCCGATAAACAACGTGTCCTGCGGGATAGTGATGCCGTTTTGTGCAACCCCGCTGCGCACGCGCTGGTCATTGAGGATATCCGCGAGGAGCCGCGCATTCACATCCCCTGAATACCCACCACATGCACCACAATGGAGCGCGCTGGCATGCGGGTTGTTCACAACATTCGCACCATGCCCAAACAGCAAGACGAGTGGTGCAAAGTCCTTGGTCAGCGACATTGCCTTCAGGATCGAGGTTGCCGCCCCGATGCGGGCTTCAAGGTCAAAGCTCTTGTCGAGGATCGGTTTTTGTCTGTCAGGCGCCTTTGCGTGATCCTTGCCCAGCGCATCTTTCAGCAGCTTGCCCAGATAGACAGGGCCGGTGGCTTCGACGAATGCGAAAGACGACACAGCCGCCAGTTTGAACCGACCCCACGCCCGTCCAGCACGGGCCGTAAACCGTGCGCTTTGATCAGCAGCCGCATCACCGACAGAGGTGGCGTGGCTGGTCACACCATGGTTCAGCAAAACCGGCAGACGTTTTTCTTCGACATCAGATGCAAAGCTTTTGTGGGCCGCTGTCAGACCAAAGAAACCGGCAAATCCCAAGGTCTGGATTTTGGGATCGACAGATTCCAGTGACCGGCGGAACACTTCCGACCGCACGTCGATACAGAACGCAGCCTGCAGCGCAGGCCGGCCCTCTACCTGTGCCGTCGCGTCTTCACTGAGTGTCGCGGCCAAGGCCCTTTGTCCGGCAAATTCAGCGGCGGTCTGCAAAGCGATGTCGACCAGTTGGTCTTTGTCGGCTGCCAACGGCGTGTGGTGCTGGCCGCGGATCTCTGCCCACCGTGCTGTGATGTCATCCGCATATTGGGCAAAGAGGGCTTGCTCCCAAACCATCCGGATAGTCAGCAAATCCATCGTCGTTGTATCGGTGCTACCTGCAAGCTCGGCCTGCCACAACCGGTAGCGGCCCACCTGCGACCACCCGCCAAGGCCCAGCAAAAGCTGGTGGCAATAGGTCTCGGCTTCATCCATCGACAACTGAAGGCTTTCCATCGCCGTCACCAGCGCAAGGCGACTTTGCAGCGGCGTCCGCGCAACCAGACCGCCAAATCCGGCCAGCCCTGCGATTTCAGGCGACAGGTCGCGCATCGCAAAATCCCGCCAGGCCTCATATGCGCCTCGGCCGGGCTTCGTCTGCCAAAGCGCCTGACCCGCGTCGAAATACCCCGCAGCCCATGTTCCGAACCGCTCTTCGATGATGCCCGGCCAATCGATGCCAGAGGCCTCGGCAGCAAGGTCTGCAACTGTGGGCAAAGCAACCGGCGCAGGTCTGTCCTGCGATGTCGCCGCCCTAAGCGCATCAATGGTGTCGGCTGCTTGCGGGTATTGCGCCAAGGCAGCGGTCAGATCGGCGTCAATGATCGTGCCATCGGCCAGCTTGCCCGCATACCAGTCGCGCGGCATCGTGACGGACATGCCACCAACCCGAGACATGAGGGCGGCAACTTCGGGCAAGCTCTGCTCGGTCTGGCCCAGAAACGGGTTCACCGCAACAGAAGACGACAGCGGCCAGAGCGGCGGGATCGCACGACCGGCAAGCTCTGCCTTGGCGATCAGTTCCAATTGCTGGCCGGAATATCCTGAAAAAGTATCCGCAGTCATTTTGCCGCTCCTTTGTTGATTGTTTTCTCATGCGCCCAGCCGCCCAGAATGCGGTCAGAGATCGCGTTGATGTAAAGGCCGTTGGACAGGTGGACACGCAGACCTTGGGCTGCCGGGTGATAGGACCAGAGCGGCAGGGTTGCTTGGGCAACAGCCACCAGTCCAAAGCTGATCAAGGCAAGGATAATGAGCGACCATTCCAGCGGTCCGGCGGCGGGGGTGGCAGGCAATGTGCCAGCCGTCAGCCACTCAGACGCCCGCTGCAAGAGCAGATAGCTCAGTGTGACTGCCGCAGCATAAGTTGCTGTGCGCTGTGTCAGTGCCTTTGGGGCCTCATCAGCAAACCCTTGGGCCAGCAGATACGCCACCCCGAAGATCAGGATCGCCCCCAGCGCTACGGCCTGTGCGGACTTACCGCCAAAGTCAAAGCCGACGCCTAGGATCGCATAGATGATCCCGTAAATGCCCAGCGCCACAACGAAGGCCCGGAACACGGCGCCCAGATTTGGCACAGCGACAGGCCCGGGCTTGCGGATCGCCACGATCCGTTCGACCGCGCCACCTGCTGACAGGAACGCATGCGCTTTATAAAGCGAGTGTGCCACGATGTGCAGCAGTGCCAGCGGAAAGAGCGCCAATCCGCATTGCAGGATCATAAAGCCCATCTGCGCGATCGTGGACCACGCCAATGAGGCCTTGACCGTGGGCTGGGTCAACATGACCAACCCGCCAAAGAGCGCGGTGAAGCCACCGATCATGACCAGAACGGCCATCGTCAGCGGAGACAACAGGATCAAATCGGCAAAGCGGATCAGGGCAAAGCCGCCCGCATTGACGACGCCCGCGTGCAGCAGGGCTGAAACCGGTGTCGGAGCTTCCATGACTTCGGTCAACCAACCGTGCGTCGGGAACTGCGCAGACTTCAGAATGGCTGCCAAGGCAATCAGCGGCACGGCGGCAATGGCCATCAGACCGCCCGTGCCTGCCTCTGCCTGTGCAAGGATGGTCGAAATCTGCGTTGTGCCATAGGACACCGCCAAAAGCGCCGCTGCTCCGACAAGCGCGATGTCACCCACCCGCGCCATGACGTATTTCTTGCGCGCGGCCCGTTGTGCGGCCATCCGCTCTGGGTAGAAGACCAAAAGCTTGTGCAGGAACATGCTGGTGGCGACCCATGCAGCGACGAATTGAACGAGGTTGCCTGACTGGACCAGCGTCAGCACCGTTGCCAGCGTGATCAAGAGCCAGAATGTGAATTCGGGATGCCGTTCTTCCCCGTCAAGATAGGTGCGCGCATAGCGGACCACGACCCAGCCGATGAAAGAGACCAAGAGCAGCATGACAATGCTGACAATATCGAGCCGGACAGACAGCCCGATCCCGACCAGACCAAAAAGAGGGCTATCGCCACTGCCGTTTGTCGCCAGAACCAGCGCCGAGAGGAGACCCACCCCAACAGCACCAAGCGAGGCACCTTCGGCCAGTCGGGCCCCTTGGCGGGCGGACATGTCGCTTGCAAAACGCGGGGCAAAGGCGGCCGCCAGCAAAATAATCGGGGCAAGTAGCGGTAGTGCATTCAGTAGCATCGGGTCTCTCCTGCGCAAATCTGCTTGGCTGTTCAGATAGGGCGATGGTAGAGATTAATAAAATACATTGTTTGCTACATATCGTTCGTTTATATGAAACGATATGCCAGAGATGAACTATAACCACCTGCGCTATTTCTGGGCCGTGGCCCATGATGGCAATCTCACCCGGACCGCGCAGCGGATGAACCTGTCGCAGTCAGCCCTATCCGTGCAGATCAAGAAACTTGAAGAACGGCTCGGCCATGCGCTCTTTGAACGGCGGGGGCGACAGCTTGTCCTGACCGAAGCGGGACGGATAACACTGGACTATGCTGATACCATCTTTGAGGCAGGCAAAGACCTTTTGGGCACGCTTCGCCAACAGCGTCGGGTCAGGCAGGTGTTGCGGGTGGGTGCGTTGGCGACACTCTCGCGAAACTTCCAGCTTGAGTTTCTCCGGCCCCTTCTGGGCAACAATGAAATTGAACTGGTGCTGCGCTCGGGCGCGTTGCCTGACCTTTTGCAAGGTCTCGAGACCCTTAGTCTTGATGTTGTGCTGACCAATGTCGAACCGTCGCATGACGCGCTTTCGACATTCACGACGCAATCCATTTCCGAACAACCCGTCAGTTTGATTGGCCGCCCGGCCCTGATGACAACAGATACAGACCTCAAAGTCCTTCTGTCAGAGGTCCCGATTATCGTGCCGACCGAAGACAGCCCTATCCGCATCGGATTTGACCGACTGTGCAGCCGCCTTGATGTTATTCCGACCCTTGCCGCCGAAGTGGACGATATTGCAATGATGCGCCTTTTGACGCGTGAGGGCGTCGGGCTTGCCGTTTTGCCCCCTATTGCTGTGCTCAACGAACTCAAGAACGGCATGCTGATCGAAGCGCCGCACGACATGGGCCTGATCGAGAGCTTTCATGCGGTCACCATCGCACGGAAATTTCCAAACCCGTTGCTGGCACCCCTTTTGGACCACCACGTCTAGGGCGGCTTTGGCAGCCCCGCTGCGACGTCTTTGATCAGGGCGCCAAGCTCCAGAAATTGATCCGCTAGCGGATTGGTCTTGCGCCAGATCAGACCAACGGTCCGCAGGGGCTCTGGTGCCGCAAACCGCCCGACCGCAACAGGGGCAGAGCGCGTTTCGACAGCCACCGCCATTTCCGGCACCAAGGTCACACCAATGCCGGCACCGACCATCTGAACAAGCGTCGCAAGCGAGCTGCCATCCAGTCCGTCGCGCCTTGCCGCTGTCTGGATATTGCAAAAACCCAAGGCCTGCTCGCGAAAACAGTGCCCTTGCTCCAACATCAAAAGACGCATCTCGCGCAGCGCCTCGGGCGAGGGAACAGGGGTGGCCGCGTCCTGTTCATGGCGGACCAGCATCAGACTTTCGTCGAAAAGGGGTAGTTCGGCAAAACCGGGCACCTCGATCGGCAAGGCCACAATCGCCGTATCAATCCGACCATCGGCAAGCTCGACGATCAAACGTTCTGTCATCGTTTCGCGCACATCGAGGGTCAGTTCAGGCAGGTTTTGTCGCAACTCGCCAATCAAGGCAGGCAGCAGATATGGGGCGATCGTCGGAATAACCCCAAGACGCAAACGTCCGGCAAGCCCGCCTTGGGCCGCACGCGCCATCTCGCCCAACTCGTCGATGCTGCGCAACACATCCCGGACGCGGGCCAGCCACGTTTCGCCAAAGGCCGTCAGGCGGACAGATCGGGGGCCCCTTTCGACCAAAGCGACCCCCAACGATTGCTCCAACTCTTTGATCTGCACCGAAAGCGCTGGCTGGGACACCGCACAGGCATCGGCCGCATGTCCAAAGTGACCAAAGCGGGCCAAGGCCTCGAAATAGCGAAGCTGTTTGATGGTGAGGTTACTCATAACTCAAAGTTATGGATGCAATCAGAAAATGCAACTTAATCATATGACAAACGCATGTTAGAACCTTTCCAAATTGGTGTGATGCACCATTTTGATTCCACGCACGAACACAACAACATCGGAGAGAGACATGGACGGATCTGACAGCGGCAAGTGCCCAGTCATGCATGGCGCAACCTTGAACGCGACGCATAGCGTGCGCGGCAATAAGGACTGGTGGCCAAACCAGCTGAACCTGAAAATCCTGCATCAGCATACGCCTGCGTCCAACCCGATGGGCGCGGACTTTAACTATGCCGAAGAATTCAAGAAACTCGATCTGAAGGCACTCAAGGCCGATCTGCATGCGCTGATGACAGACAGCCAGGATTGGTGGCCTGCTGACTACGGTCACTATGGCCCGTTCTTTATCCGTCTGGCATGGCACGCCGCAGGCACCTACCGGACCGCCGACGGTCGTGGTGGCGCGGGTGGTGGGCAGCAACGCTTTGCCCCGCTGAACAGCTGGCCAGACAATGGCAACCTCGACAAAGGCCGTCGTCTGTTGTGGCCGATCAAGCAGAAATACGGCAACCAGATTTCATGGGCTGACCTTTTCGTGCTGTGTGGCAACGTCGCAATGGAGTCGATGGGTCTGGAAATGTACGGCTTTGCCGGTGGCCGCGCCGATACATGGGAGCCCGAAGAGGACGTCTACTGGGGGACCGAAGATACCTGGCTCGGCGACAATCGCTATTCCGGTGAGCGCGAGTTGGAAAACCCACTTGCCGCCGTGCAAATGGGCCTGATCTACGTCAACCCAGAGGGGCCAAACGGCAATCCTGACCCCCTCGCCTCTGCCCATGATATTCGCGACACCTTTGCGCGGATGGCTATGAATGATGAAGAGACCGTGGCGCTTGTCGCCGGTGGTCACACATTCGGCAAGGCGCATGGTGCAGGCGATGCCGCCCTTATGGGACCAGAGCCAGAAGGTGCACCCATTGAGCAAATGGGCCTTGGCTGGAAGAACGGATTTGAAAGCGGCAAGGGCGTGCACACCACGACCTCCGGTATCGAAGGTGCTTGGACCCCAACACCGATCACATGGGACATGAGCTATCTCGAAACGTTGCTGAACAACGACTGGGAACTCAGCAAAAGCCCCGCAGGCGCGCATCAGTGGCACCCCGCCGGTGGCGCAATGGCAGATGCCGTGCCAGACGCACATGACGCATCGCGCAAGCACGCACCGATGATGACTACAGCGGATATGGCGCTGAAGCTTGATCCGTCTTACGCCAAAATCTCGGCTGACTATCTGGCCAACCCAGAGAAGTTTGCAGATGCCTATGCTCGCGCATGGTTCAAACTGACCCACCGCGACATGGGACCAAAGGTGCTTTACCTCGGTGACGAAGTGCCGGAAGAAGACCTGATCTGGCAAGACCCGATCCCAGCCGTGGATCACGACCTGATCGACGCCTCCGACATTAAAGACCTGAAAGCCAAGATCATGGCGTCTGGCCTGTCAATCTCTGAACTGGCGGCAACGGCTTGGGCGTCTGCCTCGACTTTCCGTGGATCTGACAAGCGCGGCGGTGCCAACGGTGCGCGTATCCGTCTTGCCCCCCAGAAAGACTGGCCCGTCAACCAGCCAGAACAGCTGTCCAAAGTGCTCGGCGCGCTTGAAGGCATTCAGGCAGACTTCAACGCAGGTCAGTCCGGCGGCAAGAAAGTCTCACTCGCCGATCTGATCGTTCTGGGTGGTTCCGCCGCCGTCGAAGCCGCAGCAAAGGCTGCTGGTTTCGACATGGAGGTGCCGTTCACACCGGGCCGGATGGATGCATCAGAAGAGCAAACAGATGCCGCAAGCTTTGAGCCGCTTGAGCCAGAGGCGGACGGTTTCCGCAACTTCATGAAGGCCGATTTCAGCGTCCCTGCTGAAAAGATGCTTGTGGACCGTGCGCAACTGCTGACGCTGTCTGCGCCAGAGATGACCGTTCTGGTCGGTGGTCTGCGCGCTCTTGGCGCCAACACAGGCGGCAGCACGCATGGTGTCTTCGGTGAGACAGGCAAGCTCGACACAAGCTTCTTTGCAGGTCTGACCGACATGAGCGTCGAATGGTCCAAAACCGCAGACGAGAATGTCTATGAAGCCAAAGATCGCGCCACAGGCGAAGTCCGCTGGACAGGCACACGTGTCGATCTGGTCTTCGGCTCCAACTCGCAACTGCGGGCCCTGGCCGAGGTTTATGCCCAAAGCGATAGCGGCGAAAAATTCGCCCGCGACTTTATCGCGGCATGGACAAAGGTCATGGAACTCGATCGCTTTGATCTGAAGTAAGCAACAATGGGCGCGGCCTGTCATGGGCCGCACCTTCTCCGCACCAGCCGGACAATTTCATCGCAGGTGCGCCTATGCATACCCCTACATTGATCATCGGCGGTGGCTTAAGCGGTCTGGCCCTCTCCCACCATCTGCAAAAGGCAGGGCGGGCTTTCCATTTGGTCGAGGCGCGCAATCGCTTTGGTGGGCGGATCAAATCTCTCAGCGTTGCTGGAAAATCCGTCGACCTCGGACCCTCCTGGGTTTGGCCAGGGCAAGAACGTGTCTTTGCACTTACCCACGACCTCGGCCTCGATCTATTCGAGCAATGGTCATCGGGCGAGCAACTGTTTGAACAGGCCGACGGACGCGTGATGCGCAATGCAGGCTTTATGTCGATGGCAGGCTCTTTACGGGTCGCAGGTGGTACATCGGCCCTGACGGACGCGCTGGCCGGAAATCTGAACAGCAGCGACTATACGCTGGGGGCAACTGTCGTGGCGCTGGATGACACGCCATCCGCCACGTTGAAGGACGGCACGCGGATCACTGCAGACCAAATCGTTCTGGCACTGCCACCGCGCCTGATCGCGAACCTGAACATCACGCCTGCCTTGCCCGACGCATCCACCTTGTCAAACACGCCAACATGGATGGGCGCCCATGCCAAATTCGTCGCCATCTATGATCGGCCGTTCTGGCGAGAGGCTGGCCTGTCAGGCGACGCCAGCAGCAGGCGCGGACCCATGGTCGAAATTCACGACGCAAGTCCGGCTGATGCGAGCTATGGCGCACTCTTTGGGTTTGTGGGCATTCCAGCGCATATCCGCAAAGACGCGGGCCAAGCGCTGGATGCAGCATGCCTCGCACAACTCGGCCATCTCTTCGGAGAGCAGGCCGCCAAACCTATCACCAGCAAGCTTGAGGACTGGTCAGCCGCACCGCTGACCGCCACCAGCGCTGATGCAACCCCTCCAGCAGGGCATCCGGCCTATCTGTTGCCAGCAGCATTTGAACGCGTCTGGGATCACAAACTCATCTTCGCCACAACCGAGATGACCACCGACAATGGCGGCCTTATCGAAGGGGCGCTCGCCGCGGCAGAGCGTGCCGCCGCGATCATTCTTCAGGGCTAAATCACTAAGCAGGCGCGAGGGCGTTTGACGGGGCAAACCGCTTTGCCCGTCGTTCGCCCAGCATCAACATCGCAGGCGTCACCAGCAGCGTCAGCACGGTCGCAAAGATCAGACCACCGGCA
>CAYLMZ010000044.1:0-18327 GCA_964385035.1 uncultured Loktanella sp. | reverse complement strand
AAAAGTTCGGCCTCTATCCCGCTCTGGTGCACCACCTAGGAGTGATAGGTCACAAACGTCCCTCACAACCCAAGAATACGGCTCTAGTGCTATTTCGTTTTGTCGTACGGACCGGTTCGGCCAGACGTTTTCGATGATCATGCGCCGTTCAGCGCGGTTTGCCATTTCATAAAGATAGGCAAGGCTTTTTCGGAGTTCGGCCAATTTGTCGAGGAAGGCTGCCAACCCCTCTGGATCGGGGAGTTTCAGGATCTCATCTCGCAGCTCGGCGATCCGGACCCTGATCTGGCTTTGTTTCCGCGCAAACGCGGCGGCGTCCAAGGTCTCGTCCAGTAGCAGGTCTTCGAGCTTGTAGAGCCGTTTCTCCTCGTCCTGAATCTGCAGCTCAAGCGCCCCGCGCTGCGCCTCAATATCGGCTATCGCCTCGGGCGCATCAATGTTGTTGACTTGGACTTGCGCAGGGGCCGCCAGCGCGAGCTTTCTCAACTCTTCCCTGATGGCTGTGTCCAGCACCTCCTCGCGGATCGTCTTGGTCGCGCAGCCGCGCTTCTTGCATCGGTAGTAGACACGGCCTTTTTGTTTTTCGGGAACCATAGCCTTGCCGCATAGCCCGCATCGAAACAGGCCCTGAAAGAGATGGTTGTGTCGGGTTGTTTTGGGACCAGAGCGCTCTTTGCGAACAGCCTGGACCCGCTTCCATGTGGTCATGGGCACAATGGGTTTATGGACCCCTTCATATGTCTTCCCCGTGCTCTTGATGAAGATCAGGCCGATATAAAAGGGATTCTGAAGGATGTTGCCCAAGCCACAAAGTGTCAGTTTCCCTCCGCGTGTGTTGCGCAACCCGCGTCGGTGGAGTTCATCCAGCAGCGTTTCGTATGAGTACTGGCGAGACGCGTAGAGTTCGAATGCAAGTTTGATGAGCGGCGCGGTTTTTGGACAAGGCACCTTCGGCTTACCGCCGCCCTGATCAAGATAGCCGGGCGGCGCGGCCCAAGGGAACAAGCCCTGCTTGAGGCGCCCGTTCATGCCCTTGATGCACTCTTCGCGCAGGTTGCGGATGTAGTCTGCTGCAATGACAGCCTGGATGTCGGCCGTCAGACGTCCGCCGCGGGAATTAAAGTCCAGGCTTTCTGTTGCGACAAAGACCGAAATCCCGGCATCCG
This sequence comes from uncultured Loktanella sp., assembly GCA_964385035.1. Taxonomy (GTDB): domain Bacteria; phylum Pseudomonadota; class Alphaproteobacteria; order Rhodobacterales; family Rhodobacteraceae; genus Yoonia. The sequence continues at coordinate 17,161 of CAYLMZ010000044.1, read as the reverse complement.
GAAGCTCGCTGAACATCGCCCAGTCTTTGAGATTGCGCGCGGATCGGTCGATCTTGTGGATGATAACGCCTTCAGCATCGCCCTGGCGCAACTGCTTGATCATTGCATTGAAGACAGGCCGGCCACTCTTTGCCGCTGTCTCCTTCTCCTCGAACCATTTCGTGATCTTGAGGTTATTCCGACTCGCAAAGACCGTGATGGCGTCTTGCTGTGCTTCGAGTGATACACCCTCGCCTTGCTTCTGGGTGGACACTCGAATGTATCCAAAGCACGGTTTCATACATCGGAAGAAAGGTCCTCGGACTCTACCACATCCTCGGATTTTGGCGAATCCGACCACGACCAAACGCCTTCGGCAATCAGCCGTTCATAGACGCGTTGGCAGATCTCTAGATGTCGTTCGATGTGTTCGTCCTCGGTCATGGACATAAGTCTGCCAAAAGCCTGGAAACATGAAAGGGTGCCTGGGGCGCTGAACGCGGCCGTGAGCATGACTGGTCTAGAACACTGCTCTGCAGGACCTATTGGCTTCCGTGCACGAAGGGCCAAAGACTGCCGATTACTTATTTGACCGCTGCCACAGGTCAGCTTGCCTGAAGCGGCCTGAACCGACCCGCGTTTGAAGGAGCTTAATACACTCCAAGGTTGAGCCTAATAACCAAACAGAATTGCACCCACGCCAATCCTGTCGAGCTTCGCGGACGCGGTGTGCGGAGTCGCAGAGAATACCGCGCTGACTACGCTAGCAATACGGCTGCCTACTGGGCGATTGCGCCGAAGCGTGGCCGCTCGCCAGACAGTCTGCATGTCAGCTGCCGGCGAGCCGAACGCGATGCCGGTCAGCGCGCCAGTCTGACGAGCGCGGAGAGGGACCGAAGCAAGGGACAGGAGGCGAGGTCCGTAAACTGCGCCAGGCGGACGAGATTTTGAAGAAGTTCAGTGCAAATCTCTGAGCGACGGACCCCAACCGTCGGCTACGCAAACTCTCGCGTTCATCGAGGGCCATCGTGGCGTCTTTAGTGTCGGGACGGTCTGCCGGGGTCTGGGAATGCTTCATCGTCATATCATGGTTTCAAGGCGGTGGCAGGCCAGGCGGGGCAGCTGCGCATCGCCGCGATCTCGCGGGCCGTCGATGGCAGCCGGGAACGGTATGGCGCAAGAAGCAGAGGGGGTAACCTACGCAAATTGAACACTGCCGGGAAGGCAACCTAGTCATTGAACCAGGAACTCTCCGGAAAAGCCGGGGTGGTTCAGTCATCTCGTTGGGCCAGACCCTCGCATAAGGCAAAGCAATGATCGGGGGTCACAGCAGAATAAATCATGCAAGCCCTAGCCTATGACAGAGTTTAGCGAGGAACCGTCGAGTATCCCTGAAGTATTCGTCGTCAAAGATTGAGCCCTTGTGGGACTTTCCCAACGACGGCGACGGTCAAATGGCCAAAGCATTTATCAAACGAGTGTCCGACAGTTGGTTGCAGAGGGCCACCATTTCACTCTCGTCCGAACATAGACAACACGCCGTCGAGGCAGCATCTGCCAGCGCTGCATTTTGGGCGACGACCGTCACTGATTTCCAACGTCTTTGAACATGACCTCCAGTAGCAGGATCGAAGATATGTGACCGACTTGGATCTCCAGCGAGTAACATCCCATCGGGTGCAGAGGTCGCAAGCGCCGCGCCTGCCAACTCGAAACTTGACCCGGCTGGCAACTCAACGCGCCAAGGAGAATTGGTATCGGGTCGAATTCCGCTGGCTCGCAATTCGCCGGTGTCAATAAGGACGTTTGGCAGCCCTTGCGCTTCCAAGAACGTCACAATCCGATCCGCGATATAGCCCTGGGCAATTCCGTTCAGTGTCAGTGACTGGCCGTCACCAAGTTGAATTTCCTGCGGGGAAAGGTGCACGCGCGACCAGCCCACCAATTCCCTTAATTCAGCCAGATCAGAGCTCTCGGGCACCACGCCTTGTTCCAAGGCACCAGCAATGCCCTGCCAGAGCACCTGCACGGTTGGATCAAAACGCCCTGCGCTGGCATGGTGGACAGACGAGACGATAGATAGGCATTCCATCAATTCCGGCGGTGGAGTGGCGAGCACGCCGTCGGCATTGAGGCGCGAAAGTGTGGAGTGTGGACGATAAAGGCTGAAGATGTCTTCCAACCGGTTGATTTCGGCCATGGCGGCCCGCGCGATTGCCGGGGCGTCGGGATGTGCGAAGCGCAGGGTCACTTGCGCGCCCAAGGCGACGCCGCGCTCGGTATGGAGCGGTGTGGACGAGGCAAATCCTGGAATGGGCGTCGCGGCAGCGGCTGCAATGGTCAAAAACTTGCGGCGATTCAACATGTTTTATCCTTCCCGGCTGGCGGACAGCGCCTGCAGCCTTCGCTCAAATTCCTCGTCATCACCGCCATCCGACGGGGATGCGGGCGGCGCGAGTACCGCGCTGTCGGGCACATCGTCCACCGACAGTACTTGTCCGCCCCACACTGCTGTGAACGCCGCTGCGTCCTCTGCGTTGGCGAAAGGCACTAGTTCAGGCAGACCCATGCCCCCTTCACGGGAGGATCCGACGACCAGTTGCGCGTCATCCAGCTTGATCCAGTCCATGCGCTCGGGCGCACTCCAGTCAGCGTTTTCTGTGCCAACATCGCTGACGTAAACGGCCAGTATGACATGGGTCTGTTCGGGCAGGCGCAGATAGGCCACAGCATCGCGCACCTGGCTGAAAAACAAGGGTGCGCCGGGCAAGCCTTCGAGATGCACTTGCGCTTTTGGACCCTCGTGTTCGAGTATTCCCATCTGGCAAAAATGCCCGACTGCCTCGGCTGTCAGGGCCACCGGGTCGAGATAGGACTGCGCCTGTTCCTTGCAGGCCCCAAGCGCCAAGATCGGGATAAGCCACCAAGACTTCATGGAACCACCTTTCGAAATGCTGCATTTGCCAGAAGAAAGGTAACCCATGGCCAAATCAGGATGGACAATAAGGACTGCCAAATCGGAAGCGTCCCCGCCGCGCCGCCTATGCCACCAGCCACCGCGGCGGCTTGACCCGCCGAGAGGTTGAAGAGCCGAAAGGCATCCGCCGGGTTTGCGACCAATGCCGCCGGGAAGACGTGCGTGGTGAACCAGCCGCCACCGTCTGCGACCACTGCGGCCAGAAGGGCAAGATCGTAGAGCACAATCAGACAAAGCCAAAGCCCGACGGCCAGCCCCGCCGCGCCCGAAGCCCGCGTCGCAAAGGCCGAAAGGGCGTAGCCCGCTCCAAGGAATGTGGCCCCCAAAAGAAGCGAGGTCCAGGTCAGTCGCCATAAGGAAAGGAGCCCTTGTGCGGCATCCGCATCCGATACGAGGGCCACAATAGCGGCCAGCCCGTAGCCAACTGTCAGGGCCAGCGCGAGGACAGCAAGATGCGCCGCAAGCTTTGCCAGCAGCACTTCGCCTCGACGAATGGGATAGGTCAACAGCAAAGGCAGTGTGCCGCGCTCCACCTCACCCGCGATTGCATCGAAACTCATGAGCAACGCAAGCAGAGGCACGAGGTACACCGCAAGCGAGGTCAACGACGCCACGGTCACTGAGAGTTGGTCAACCCCCAGCCCGCCCGAAGTTGGACCTGACCCGACCGCCGCCAGCACAAGCGAGAACACCGCTATCACGCCGATGGAAATCGCAACCCAACGGTTGCGAAACGCGATGCGCAACTCGGTCATGGCGGTGGCCCTGATCCGCTCCAAAGTAGGGGCCTGTCCGAACGAGGCGTCAACTGCACTCATGCTTGCGTCCTTCGGCTGAAATGGCTGTACAGGTCTTCGAGACTGGGCGGTTGCACATCCAGTTCGGACACTTTCGGTCCCAGTTCGGCAATCTTGGCCAGGGTTCCCAGCTTCTGATCCTGCGTGCAGCGGAGCCTGAGGCCCTCTCCAACCTGAATTGCACCAGGCAGGTGGGCAGCGATGTCGTGGATGTAACCGTTGTGCGGCGTAATGTGCATCTCGACCGGCAGATTGGCTTCGCGGCGCAGTTCGCGAAGCACTCCGTTGGCCACCAATTGACCTTCGGACAGGATTGCGATGCGGTCGGTCCGGGCTTCAACTTCGGTCAGCGCGTGCGAGGATAACAGGACCGCCGCGCCGTCCTGTGCCAACGTGTCGATCAGTTCGTAGAAGGTGCGGCGTGAGATCGGATCAAGGCCCGATGTGGGCTCGTCGAGCACCAGCAGTTTCGGCGCTCCGATCAAGGCCTGTGCCAACCCAACGCGCTGGCGCATTCCCTTGGAGTAAGTCCCGATGCGACGCACGGCGGCCTGTCCCAGCCCCACGCGGTCAAGAAGGTCGCGCGCGCCTTTGGGGTTGGCGCCGCGCAGTGCAAGATAATGAGCGACCTGTTCTTCGCCGGTCAGCGCCGGATGGAATGCGACGTTCTCAGGCAGGTAGGCCACTTTGGCCCGGGCCATGGTCGATCCGGGTGCAGCACCGCAGATTTCCACCAGCCCCCCATCCCCCGAGATGAGGCCGAGGACAATCTTTATCAACGTGGATTTTCCCGCACCATTGTGTCCCAACAGAGCGACCCGTTCGCCAGCCGCCACCTCAAGCGACACACCGCGCAGGGCGCGCACCTCGGCGAAGCGCTTAGTGAGACTGGAGATCTTCAGGGTCGAAGTCATCAAACTCTTCCTCTATCCAGCGCCCTCTCACCTCGGTCTCCAACACGGCCATAGCGTCCGGGACTTGTATCTCAACAGGACGCATCGCCGGGTAACTATCCAGTACGCCGCCTGGCAACGTTGCGGGGAAATGCGATTGCGACCACCGGATCAATTGCACAGCGGGGGACCCGATCAGCAGGGCCGCAGAAGGTTGCGACCATAAGATGTGGTCCATCAGGTCATTCGGGCGAAACACTGCATCAGCTACGCCATCGCCGTTTAGATCAAAGGCTGGATGGTCCGACCAGTAATTGCCCTTGCCATCATGGCTCCACTCAACGGTTTTGGTGCCAACATATCGCACTTGTTCGCGATTGCCGACGAAGGCGTTGCCGGTGATCGCGTTGCGCTCGGACCCGGCGGTGAAATGGATGCCGATGTCGCACCCCTCGAACCGGTTGTCGTAGATCAGGTTTTTGTGCGCGTTGTAGATGAACAGGCATTTCTCGGTCCCGCCCCGGACATAGTTGCCGGACACGTCCGTGTTGTTTGAGAAATTCAGCATGACGCCATGATTGCGGTCCCCGAGGCTAAGGTTGTCCCGCACGGTAACCCAGTTGGAATACATGACCGCGAAACCGAGACGGTTGCCGATACTGACATTGCCAACAACCTCGGAGCGGTGCGTATACATATAGTGAACCGCGAACCGCAGATCCCGGAAGACGTTGTTGCGAAAGACATTGTCCTTGCTTGCGTTCGAGAAAATTCCGTCGCGCCCGAAACGGACGACGTTGTTTTCAACGACGCCACCGGGGCTGTTCCATACGTAGATGCCATTGCCCCGGTCATTCAGGCGAGGGTGTAACGTGCCTTCTATGTAGTTGCCGATCACATGCGCATCGCGCCCGCCGTGCAGGTCTATGCCATGCAGGTTCCCGAGCACCCGGTTGTTTTCGATCTTGGCACGGTGGCCCGGACGCAAGACCTTGATGCCTGCATCCAGCTCTTCGCTGTTCATGCCGGACCCGATCACTGTCAGCCCGCGTAGTGTTACGTCTTCGGCCACAATCGAGATAACAGTGCCCTGACCCTGACCGTCGATAACGGCCTCGCCACTTTCACTCACCAGGGTCACAGGCGTTTCGATTATCAGGGCCCCAGGATACGTACCGGGACCGAGGATCAGCACATCGCCGGGATCCGCCCCGGCGATGGCCCGTTGCAAATCGCCTGGCGCGCCTGGAGACAAACGCAGTTCTGCCGCCGCCACCGCCTCAGACAGCGGCAGCGACAGAACCAATCCGAGCAGAAGCGTCAGACGTAGGAGCATGCCCTAGGCGTCGCGTGGTTCGACGAACATACGGCCCCGCATCTCCATGTGGAGAGCGTGGCAGAACCACTGGCAGTAATACCAGTAGACGCCGGGTTGCCCCGCGACGAAGGTCATCGAAGACGTCGCCTGCGGTCCGATTTCCATTGCGACGCCGTGGTTCCCCATGGTCAACCCGTGGGTGAGGTCGTCAATGTCATCGATGTTCGTGACAATGATCGTGACCTCATCGCCTTCCGTCACGGTAAAGCTTTCCATGTGGAAGTTGGGTGCGCTCGACGACATGTAAACTCGAACCTTGTTGCCATCTCGGATCACGGTCTCCATGAAATCGTCAATGTTCACCCCATCAGCTTCGGCCTGCGCGCGCGTATCGGCCCACATCGGATCGTTGCGATCCCAAACAGAACGCGGGTTCACCTTTGAGGCATGCACAATAATGCTGTCATGCGGCTCGGCAAACGTCGGGCCATCATGGACAAGCGTCAGCGTCGTATCATTGATCGTGAATACCTGTTCATTCTCGGGCTTCAGCGGTCCGACATTCAAGAAGCGGTCCTTCGAGAACTTGTTCATCGTGATATAAAAGTTGTCGGACGCATCGAGCGTTTCACCTTCGGCAGTCGAGTTGTGGCCCGGCTGATAGTGCACATCGGTCTTAGACAGGATCGGATCGACATCCGCCCCACCATAAGCCGCAACCGCCTTTTCGATATCCCACTGCACCACCTGGCTATCGAGGAATAGCGTAGTGTAAGCGCGGCCCTTGCCGTCAAACGCAGTATGTAGCGGGCCGAGACCCAGCTCCGGCTCACCCACGACGGCATCGCGCGGCGCGATTTCATCTGCGAAAACCGCATCCAGCTTGCGCACGTCAATGATCGAAACGGTCGGAGACAGTTTGCCACCGATGCACAGGTGCACCTTGTCAGGTGCCATGTTGCACCCGTGCGGGTTGTTCGGGATCGGAATATAGCGGGTGTATTTCTTGTTGGACCCTTTTCGCCCGTCGATCACCTTCACGCCGTTCAGTTCGATATAGTCCCCTTCGGCGATGCCCTTCTCGATCTCGGCGATGTTGTAGACAACAACGTGGTCCATGTCGGACTCTGTCATGTCGAACAGGTTCATCCCCATTTCCGAGTTATACGAGGTCGAGAATGCGTATTTACCCTCGTAATCGGCATCCGTGTTGTCGAGGTTGCCCGACACCATCACCTGCCATGCCACCGTCATGTCATCGGCGTTCAGCGCGGTGTAGAAGTTCACGTACTGTGAGGGGTCGTCCAGAACCTTGCCGTCATTGACCATAGGCACTTCATCCTCGCCATTGGCAAAGACGTAATTCGTGCGTGGCCATTTTTGTGGACGCAGGCCATGGATGCCCTTTGCATTGGGGATCTCGACGATCTTGTCGCATTTCATAACGTCACAGCGGACGCGTGCCACACGGGTGTTGGCCTTGTCATTCATGAACAGAAAGCGCCCGTCATACTTGCCTTCGGTGAAGGACATATGGACGTGGTGCAGGTCACCGTTACGCGGGAATTCGAGGCCGTTGGCCGCGAGATACTTCTTGGTCTTTTCCGTCAGGCCTTCTGTAAGGATCTTCTTGGATTCATTCGTGATCCCCCAACCTGTTGCCGAGCAGATGTTGAACACCGGTATCCGCATGAGTTCCCGCATCGAAGGCACGCCCAGAATACGGACTTCACCGGTTTGGCCCGACGACCAGAAACCGTAATACTCGTCAAGCTGGCCCGGGGCGACATGAGCCCCACCTGTCTCGGCTTGGGCGCGCGTCGGGGCCATGGCAGCCCCGATTGCGCCACCTGCAACCAGTGCGCCGCCGCCATAGGCACCCGCCAGCGCGGCGCCGCCAGCAGTTGCTCCCAGCAACCCTCGGCGTGAAATTCCAGTCTTGGATCCATCAGACATGTCTCGTTCCTTTCATTCTGCTGGAGTGGGCGTTGGTGCGTTGGGATGACCCGTCAGCACCCGATCAGGCACCGCACCGACATTGGTGCGACGTTTAATTCTCTTGATGACCACCGGGCAGGTGGTCTCGGATTGGTAAAGCACCTGACAATGCAGGCAGTTTACGCATTCATTGGGGTTGATCTCACCGGTTGGATGGATCGCCTGAACCGGGCAGGACTTGGCACAGCTTTGACAGGGCGTGCCACATTCCTTGTAACGCTTGAGCCAGTCGAACATGCGGATGCGGGCTGGAATGGCCAATGCGGCGCCAAGCGGGCACAGGTAGCGGCAGAAAAAGCGCTCGACAAAAAGACCCGCCGCGACCAACGCCAGGGCATAGGCAACGAAAGGCCAGGCGCGATCAAATTTCAAGATGATTGCCGTTTTGAACGGTTCGACCTCGGCATACCGTTCGGCTTGTTCGATGCTGGCAAGACTGACGCCGAACAGGGCCAGGAAGATGATGTATTTCACCGGCCAGAGCCGTTCGTGCAGGCCCCAGGGAAGTTCCCATTGTGGGATGCGCAAGGCACGCGCGACCTTGTTGGTCAACTCTTGCAGCGCACCAAAGGGGCAAAGCCATCCGCAATAGGCCCCTCTGCCCCAAAAGATCAGCGCTGCAGCCACTGCGAACCACAGGATAAAGGTCAAAGGATCCAGCAGGAAGGCTTGCCAGCTGAATCCTGATGTCAGTGCCCCGAAGAGGGCCATCAAATTCACGACAGACAGTTGCGCGTTGGCATACCAGCCCAGATAAACCAACACGACCGAGAGAAATCCAATTCGGAACCAATAAAAGAGCCGGGCATTCTTCGTTGCGAAGTTCTGAAAGAAGAACACCGCCGTCAAAACGGTCAACAGCACACCGAGCACGACGATCTCCGGGGTCTTGTCCTGCCAGATGCGTTGCCAAAGCGCCTGTTGGGCCGCCAATTCGTCCTGATCAGCGAGGGCTGCCACTCCGTCCGGCGCAGCGGCAGCCGGTGACTGGACGATCGCACGCGTGTACATAGACGGCAGGTGGTAGCCTAAGTCGAAAGTCGTGAAGACCTTCTCGATCGGGCCAACCTCGCGGTGTACGAGCAACTGGATGCGGAAGGGCTGCGATGGATCAAACTCGCTGCCTGCAGGGATCTTAAACAGATCCGCCTCGTTCAGCGCTGGCGCGCCTTCGGCCTCGACCGTGACGATGCGCTTGTGGTCGCGGTCGCGAAACCGCACGGAAATATCGTCCTGGATAAGAACAATCCGGTCGAAGATGCCGCCACGCACAAAGCCCGACCCTTTGAAACTGTAGAGACCCCGCCCAAACACGGCGATGGCGTGATCGCCCTCCTCCAGCCATTCAGCGACATTGTTCGCGACAGCTTCGCCCAGCAGGGACCGGGCAATGCCGGGATGCGATACCAGCGTCGTCTGCATCTCGATAAATGTGGTTTCTGGTGCTAGTGTCAGTGCGCGATCTATGGCGCGCTGGTCCCCCATCGCCTCAAAGGCCGAGTTGATCTGTCCGACGTCTAAGCTGAGCCGACGCAACGTACCGTCGCCCTCCAGGGTCATCCAGTCAGGCGCAGCTTGCACCTCGGGGTCGAGTTCGAGGACAGGACCCGTGGGAGCGGCAGGCGGTGCAAGACCGCCAAGCCCCAACGCCCGGGCGACCTTCAGACCAGAGCGCACGATGGAATCGTCGATCACCATGATCGTCACCGTCGCGCCAGAGATAATTTCCAACTCGTGCGCGGTGCCGCCGGATGCCGCTTCGGCAACCAAATCCAAGCCCGCATAGCCTTCGGTCAACGCAACCATCTCCGAGTTCGGAATGCCAATCAGAACAATGGGTTCGGAGTGTTTGACCAATCTGACTGCGGTGACTTTCGCGTCGAGGTCTACCGCAACAAGGACATCAATCGGTTTTCCGGAATAGCCAGTCGTCGATACAAAATCGGAGGTTACGAACGCCCAACCAACCTCGGTTCCATTTGCCAAGATCGGGACCACAGGAATGTCGTCCCGTATGGCGCCATAGCCGTCAACGCCGTCAACAAGTGCGGCGGCGGGATAGTCGGGAAGATATTTCGACAGCAGCGGCTCGGCAAAAGCAGATCCCGCCATAAGGCAGACAGAAAGGCAGAGCCCCACGATCCAGGCGAAGGTCTTCATATTGTGAGCTCGTTGGTCGGTAGAGGAAGCAGGTCAGGACGAATGCGCGTGACAGCACTGGCCCTTTCATGGAACCAGCAGAGCCTGCTGGCCGCGGTGATCTCGCAGAACTGCTCCGCTGATCCCGGAGGTCCTCTTGCGCAACGCTTGATCGGGGGGTGAAGGTCAGCAAGTAGGGGCTGCCAGTGACAAGGCGCTAGATCGACTGCTGTCAGTGTTCTTGAAAATGGCGCACGCTCAGACGGGGCAAGGCTGTTCAAATGACATACGCAATGCAGGCAATCGCCATCGGCCTCGGGCGCTTCAACCGGCGCACCTGATTCATCAAGGTAAACGGTCTTCTGAACGCCGTCCGCACAGATGACCGCCCGCATACCCTGACCGGGATGGCCCGACATCAACGGACCAGCCAAACTAAGCGACAACACAAGAAGTGCCGCCGCCCAAGCAACCAGCGGGCGAATACGACTCGACATGGTGAGAGCCTAGCTGATGAAATCAACGCCCCACTTAACCGATGTTAAGTGGGGCCTGTGACAACTTCGACAATCAGCAGTTATCTGATATTAAACAGATATTAAAGACGCCTCACCTGTTAAGGGCGTGCAATCGCGCCAAGCTTTCTATCTGAACTTGCATTCCGGAAACAGAGACACCTTCAGCCTTGAGTTGATTGAAGATGCGGCTGAGGCTCTGTGGCTTGAGCCCTAGCTTGTTTGCGATCAGTTCTTTATCGAAAGGCAGCTCCAGACTCGCAGACCCTACCTTGGACTGCGCGAGACTGCATAGGAACGCCGCGACACGTTGTTTTCCGGATTTGGCGAGCAAACCTTCCGATCCCATGACGAAGCGCTTGAGATGCCGAAAGGTCGAAGCGAGGATGGCCAACGATAAGTCAGGGTCTGCGCGCAGTTCTTGGCGAATTGTTGCACCGTCCAACGCGACGAGTTTGCCGTCGGACGCTGCGGTGCAGGTCAGGGGGTAATCACCCTTGATCAAGGCAACTGGTTCCGCGATGGACTCACCCGCCGGCAAGACAGCAATGATTGCTTCGGTCCCGGTTTCCAGGAAACGGGACAGCTTGAACCAGCCCTCTAACACAATCCAAATCTCGTTCGCAGGGTCGGCTTCAGAAAAGACACAATCACCTTTCTTGACATGATGGACAAACGACCCTGCGAGCAGCCGCTCTGCCGTGTCCGGCGCCAAGGGTTCAAGAAGCGTCGTGGACCTAACCAGAGCAAGTTCATCGGGCGAAAGGCTTTGCATTTGAGGCTACCTGCTTCGCTGGTCTTTGTATTGGGCTTCGTGCATTTCAAGCTGCTCCAACGGCATCCTGCATTGGGATGTTTGTTTGAAGCCAGTTGAGCAGAGTTGAAGTGTCGGGCGCCAGTTCCACTGCTTCCTCCTGAACAAATTGAAAGAACGCGTCCTCGTTTAGGCGATTCAATCCAACGAGCACCGGAAGATCGAGTGCCAGCGCATCCGCAATCACCGCGCGGAACCCCCGCCCTTCAGCTTCATGTTTGCCAAACTTGTTGACGATCAGGCATTGGGCCTTGAACAGGTCCCGCTGCACCATCGCCACGGCTTGCTCTAGCGCGTCCGGATCAAGCCGGCATCCCCGCGACGATACACCAAGGTTTTGCGAAATCCGTATGACCGGCCCCTCGGGCAAGACCTTGATGTCCATATCACACCGGCAGGTCCCCTGGCGCTCAACGTTGATTTGCGCCGTGCCTGCTGTCCTAAGGCCCCGTGCTGACAGTTCATTGGCTACGTTGTAAAGCAACAGGTCCGTGTCACCTTTGCCCTGCCCGATCGTGTATGCGACCTTCACACCTTCCTCCTATCGGAATTCAAGGAACTCGACCAACGCGCCTTCCGGCAGGAACTCCGCCTCGCCAGGGATAAACGCAAGACCGTCCGCGTCCGCCAATGTTGCGACTTGCCCCGACTGAATTGGGCTAGAGCAATCGATGACCTCGCGACCCAAACCGTCAACGCCTACAAATCGGGCCGCCCGCACCTCGCAGCGCCCGGGCTTGCGTCGGATGGGATCCGATAGGGCAACCGATCGCCTGCCCGTTCTGCCGGTTCGCGCGCCGGTCAGCCTTTCCATGAGGTGACGGCCAAACAGCGTCCAGGTCACGAAGGCGGAATGGGGATTTCCGGGTAGCCCAAGCCAGTGGGCCGTTCCCAACTGACCAAAGGCGACAGGCTTGCCGGGCTTGATGGCCACCCCGGCAAAATGCTCGGTCCCGCCAATTTGGGCAAAAGCCGCGCGCAAGTGATCTTCCGCGCCAACTGAAACACCGCCGGTTGAGACAACGAGATCTGCGCGGGCAAAGGCATTAAGGAACGCCTTGGCCGTGGCCTTGCGATCGTCGCCGATGGGGGCGCACATGACCAGTTCCGCGTCCGGCCGCACCAGCGCTGACCGCAGCATCGGCGTGTTCATGTCCCAAATCTGGCCGCCGTCGAGATCACGCCCATACTCACGCGTCACTTCTGCGCCGGTAACCAGCAAGGCGACGCGAACGGGGCGCGTCACGGCTACATCGCTTGACCCTGCGGCTGCCGCCGAAGCGATTGCGCGTGGGTCAAGGCGAGCGCCCGGGCGCAATACGACATCGCCCTGCCGGCGTTCCTCGCCCGCCCATAGCACGTTCTGACCGGACACGGGCCGATCCTTCAGCGTGATGCCACCGCCACCGCCACCGCGTTGAACATGTTCCTGCATGACCACGCAGTCCGCCCCCTCGGGCAGCGGCGCGCCGGTGAAGATCTGCACCGCGTGCATGGGCTTCAATGCGCCGGTGGCCGCGTCCCCCGCAGCCACGCGCCCCATGACCGGCAGATGCCAAGGGCCCGACCCCGTCAGGGCGCGCGCATCGAGCGCAAACCCGTCCATCGCCGAGGCCGTGAACCGTGGCTGATCCGCCCGCGCCAAGACCGCACTTGCAAGAACGCGACCACTGGCCTGCGCCAGCGCGCAGGGTTCAACTTCTGTCACGGCCACCGCCTCAGCGTCGATGCGGGCGATGGCTTGGTCAATCGAGATCAGACTGGACGTGGTCGCGAGGTCATCACATCCACATCCGGCATCGATCCTTGGGGTAACGTAGGTCATTAGGTCACTCGGGGCCTTGAGAAGTTTCAGGCGCGCAGGTCGCGATAGTTCGACAGCCGCCGCTGGAACATGCCGGACCGTAATTCCGAGATCTCTTCGCCTGTCAGCAATTTCCGCGCCAAGGGCAGCAGTTTGCCGTTTTCCACGGCCATATCTGTCCGCAAGGAACTGGCAAGTTCGCGCAGGCAGCTTTGCTCTGAGTAGCTCAGGCGCCGGGCCTGCTTTTTCAAGAGTTGAAGCAGGTCAATCACCGGGCGCGAGCGGAACGCGATTTCCTGATGCAGTTCCGTGACCCGCCGCAAGATCGAAAACAACTCCGGCGCGTCTTGCACATGCGCCCGCATCAGCCGCAGCAATTCAGCATCCTCATCGACAATGAAAAGGGGCAGTTCGTTCTCGAGATAGGTCAGCGCTTCGAACACATCTGCACGGACGGGCGTTTCACTGTCGGCGATCCGATCGAAAGCCGCACAGACCGTCCGTGTCCGAAGGTGATCCTCGGCAAGGAATTCCAACGGATCGGCCAAAAGGTCCATGTCAGTCGCGTGGTGGTGTGCATCATAGCCGCGCGCATTGGAGAGAGCGTCTTTCATCAAAGTGTGCCTCTTTGCAAAGTTTGTTGAGCTTCTGCTTCATCAACAAAAAAGGTTTTCCAGCCCGCGCCGTTTCAGCATGCCATCTCGCAAGCCTTGCAAATCTTCATCGGTCAGACGCGCCCGGGCAAGCGGCAGCAAGACAGCGTTTTCGAGGATCAGGTGGCGGCGGGCCGCATTGGCAAAGTCAGAGATGGCAGGGCGCAGCGGGTTGGTCATATGGGCAGAATGAACAAGTTCACCAAGGCCTTGCATGACCTGTGTCAAGAGAACGGCGATTGTTGCGTGTTCTTCTTTCAGACGATCTGCGAGTTTGGGCAGTTCGTCTTCGGCCTCCGCCCGCAACAACAGGCGTGGCATCAGATCTTCATCCTCGTCAGCCAGCAAAAGCGGCAGTTCATGTGTGAGGTATTCGATCATGACCTCGGTCGCCGAGCGGTCGGCTTTCGGGGACAGAACCATCCGGTCCAGTTGGGCGCACATGGCTCGCAGCCGAAGGTGATCGTTGGCAATGAAATCCAGCGGGTTCCTTAGCAGAAGGACACTGGTCGGCGTCAGGCCGTCTTTGTTGCGATGGTTAGAGGTAAGCGTGTTCATGATCTGCCCTCCGGGGCGAGACCGGTCGGAGGTCCGCGCCGGAAATCTCGGCGGACGCAACCAGGGTTTGAACGAAGTCTTTGGCCGCATGGGCCCAGGATGCCTTTTCCATGGCATCGGAAATCTTTTGCCTGACAGCTTCGAAGGGCAGGACAGCACCTGTCGCAACGGCATCCATCTTGATGATGTGCCAGCCATATCGAGACAGCACCGGGTCTTCGGTGATTGCACCTTCCGTGAGCTCGCGCAGCGCGGCTTCAAATTCCGGCACGGTGTCCCCCGGCCCCATCTGACCCAGCGCGCCTCCCGAGGCTTTTGAACCGCAATCGCTTTCGGTTGCGGCCAGTTTGGCAAAACCCTTGGGATTCTTGGTGGCGCTTGCCGCCAATTGCACGGCGCGACGCTGCGCGCTCTCGCGCGCGGTGTCATCCCGTGGATCACAGGCGACGAGGATATGAGAAACCTCCCACAAGGGCGGCGAGCGGAATTTCGACGGATCTTTTTCCCACTCCGCTCGAATACTCTCGGCGCTTGGGGGCGCGACCGAAACCGCCTGATCGAGGAGGCCCCTCACGAGGGCCTCCTCGTCGGTTTCAAACCGGCCAGGGCCGACCTGTTGAACGTCAGCTTCAATCCCGCGCTTGCGCGCCTCCTGCAACAGGAGGGTCCGAACCGCGATGGCATTCGCAGCCTTGCGCCAGGCAATGCCGGGTTTGCCCTTGGGCCCGTCATGGTTCTGCGTTTCAGCCGCAACCCGTGCGGAGGGAACCGTTTCACCATTGACGACAAGATCAGGAAAAAACGCGTTCATCAGGGCTTACTCCGCTGGCGTTGGGATAGCGTCAGGTGCGTTGGCGGCTTTGGGTTCAGCCACCGACTGACGACGGCCTGCACTGGCGACACCTGCGTTCTTCGGCAGGGCCACCTTCCGGCGTGACCGCACGACCTGATAGCCCGTGCGCCCGAACAGGTACCGGACCGGTGCCGCGAAGCCCGACAGGATGTGTACAAGCCGTGTGAACGGGAAGACCGCGATGATCAGCAAGCCCAGAACAAGGTGCAGCTTGAAGACCAGCGCCACATCGGCGACATGGCTGGCCGCTGCCCCGTCAAGGGTGAAGATGCCTTGCGCCCAGGACATGAACTTGACCATCTCGTGGCCGTCCAGATGCCCAAGCGACACGAAAATCGTCCCCAGACCCAGCACCAACTGCCCGATCAGCATCATCAGGATCGCATTGTCCCAGAAGCTGGAGTTCTTCGCGATGCGCGGATCGGTCCAGCGGCGGTGGAACAACAGCACCCCGCCCACCAGCGCCATGACACCGGCAATGCCCCCGGCCACGACCGCCAGCGTCTGCTTGGCCCCGTGACTGATGCCAATCGCATCGAAGATCCAAATCGGGGTCAGCAGACCGACGAGGTGACCGAAGAAAATCACCAGCACGCCGACATGGAACAAGACCGATCCGACGATCAGTTGCTTGCGCCGCAGCATTTGCGAGGACGACGATTTCCAGGTGAAAGGATCACGCTCATAGCGGGCGATCGACCCAAGAATCCCGATCGCCAAGGCGATGTAGGGAAAGGTTCCAAACAAGAATTGGTTCATGACATCCTCCGTCATTCTGCCGCGTGTTGCGGTGCGGGGGTGAGGGGTTGATCCATGCGCGAAAGCATGTCGCGCACTTGTGGGCATCCGGCGTTGGGATCGGGACCGAAGCGAACCTCGGACTCCTCCCAGACCTTGTCGAGCGCCTCGAGGTCATCCGGATCCATCTCTGGTTCTTCCAGAAGCTCGGCGACTGCGGCCTTGTCAGCCTTGGCCCCCGATAGCTGCAACAAAGCGGCGAACACGGCCCCGTAGGCGCTGTCTCGGCGGCCAAGCCGCGCATTCAGCGCCTCCAGAATATGGGCCGCGTCCGCCAAGGTATCCTTCGCCTCGCTTGTGGGACGCGTGGCAAGGAATTCCAGCAGCATCGGAAGGTGGTCCGGCAACTCAGATGTCACCGGATCGAACCCGGCCGCGCGATACATTTCGACAAGTGAAACCATCGCGCTGCCCCGGTCCCGGCTTTCGCCGTGGACATGTTCGAACAGGTTCAGCGACAAGGTGCGCGACCGATCAAACAGGCCGACATAGGTCTCCTGCAGATCATAGATGTCGCGCCCGCCCAACTCCTCCACGAGCGGGCGTAATGCCCGCCGCGCGGCCGCCGTCAGGCGAGTGTCCGAGGCCAGAACGCCTCCGATCTCGGGCATGGCTTGTTGCAGCTCATGCGTCGGGTAGCTGAGGATCAGTGACAATGCTTTGAACGTACGATCCATGGTCATTGCATCGCCTCCGGCATCTTCAAGGGCTTCTTGCCCTTGCCGAACAGCGACGCCTTGGACGTGCCGGTCGAGCAGCCATTGCCGTCGGTGAACCCGCAGCCGCCTTTCAGGTCATAGGCTTCCTCGACCTGTTCGCGGTGGGTTGTCGGTATGACGAAGCGGTCTTCGTAGTCGGCAAGGGCCATGATCTTGTACATGTCCTCGATGACCCGACCGCTCAGCCCGACACGGGCCGCAATGCCTTCGTCGATCACGCCTTCGACGGTCTTCGACCGCATATAGGCGCGCATCGCCAGCATCCGCTCCAACGCGTTGACCACCGGGGCCTCGTCGCCCGCCGTCAGCATGTTGGCGAGGTACCGCACCGGAATGCGCAGGTCGT
>CAYLMZ010000043.1:0-18432 GCA_964385035.1 uncultured Loktanella sp. | reverse complement strand
CGATATTGCCGACGATCGCCATATCCTTCATCTCGCGCATATGCTCGATGCGGATGACGTCTTTATTGCCGGTTGTCGTGATAAAGATATCAGCGTTGCCCAGTTCTTCTTCCAGAAGAACAACCTCAAACCCGTCCATTGCGGCCTGCAAAGCACAGATCGGGTCAACTTCCGTGACTTTCACACGGGCACCCGCACCGCGCAGAGATGCGGCAGAGCCTTTGCCCACATCCCCGTAACCACAGACAACAGCAACCTTACCGGCCATCATGGTATCAGTGGCGCGGCGAATACCGTCGACGAGTGATTCCTTGCAGCCATACTTGTTGTCGAACTTTGACTTGGTGACCGAGTCGTTGACGTTGATTGCAGGGAACGGCAATTGGCCGTTCTTGTGCAGATCGTAGAGGCGGTGCACACCAGTCGTTGTTTCTTCGGACACGCCTTTGATTGCGTCGCGTGTTTTTGTGAACCAGCCGGGGCTTTCAGCCATACGCTTGGCGATTTGCGCCTTGATCACAGCTTCTTCTTCGGACTGTGGGACAGGGATGATTTCTTCACCAGCTTCGGCACGGGCACCCAACAGAACATAGAGCGTCGCATCACCACCATCATCAAGGATCATGTTCGCGCCTTCTGGGAACATGAAGGATTTGTCCAAGTAATCCCAATGCTCTTCCAAGGTCTGCCCCTTGATCGCAAAGACAGGCACACCGGCCTGTGCAATCGCAGCAGCGGCATGGTCTTGGGTCGAGAAGATGTTGCAAGATGCCCAACGCACATCTGCACCAAGCTCAACCAAAGTCTCGATCAACACGGCGGTCTGGATCGTCATGTGCAATGACCCAACGATCCGTGCACCCTTCAAAGGTTTCGACGCGCCATATTCCTCACGCAGCGCCATCAGGCCCGGCATTTCTGTTTCAGCAATATCAAGTTCCTTGCGGCCGAATGCAGCAAGATCGATGTCCTTGACGACGTAGTCTTTCATTGGGTGCCTCCTTAGGCATGGAAACTTGGTTAGCGCGGCTGATAGCAGGGCCTTGCACACACGACAATGCCGCCGCGTGCTTTGATCCCGTCTGATATAGGGCCAACCTTAAGAAGTGATAGACCTGATCCGGTTTACGTCCGTGATTTCGACGACTATTCCTGATGGGCGCCATCTATCAGAGGTCAACATGCCAAAATCACAACCCCGCGCATGGCAACGGATGCTGTCTGGCCGCCGATTGGACCTGCTGGACCCGACCCCCGTCGATGTCGAGATCGAAGACATCGCTCATGGCCTTGCATTTGTGGCGCGCTGGAATGGGCAAACCAAGGGTGATTTTGCCTATTCAGTGGCAGAACACTCGTTGTTGGTGACGGATATCTTTGCGCAGCAGAACCCCAAGGCACCAGTCAAATGGCAATTGGCCGCGCTCCTGCATGATGCGCCAGAATATGTGATCGGTGACATGATCAGCCCGGTAAAGGCCGCCGTTGGGCCGGGGTATGAAGCATTGGATACACGGCTGACTGCAGCGATCCACTTGCGGGTCGGTCTGCCAGCGCAAATACCGGCTACGGTAAAACGGCAAATCAAGAAGGCCGATAAACTCTCTGCTTGGTTGGAGGCGGTCCAAATTGCAGGTTTCACACCTGATGAAGCCGACAAGTTTTTTGGCAAACAAGATCCAGCCATGACGGAACGTCTTGCGATCCACCTCAGGCCACCAAAGGTCGTGCGTGAGGCATTCACCCAACGGTATCAGGATCTGGCAGCGCAACTCTAAGAATTCAGCAGTGATACACACATCCTTAAGCAATACCTACGACAACAGCGCAAATATCGTGGGATTCGGAGATGCAATCTTATCGCCAAAGATTGAAGCGTGCAGTGGCCCGCTTAACCGCTCGCAATCCCGAGCGGCTTTGGGTCCATCACGCATTGGCTATGGCTCTGTTTATGGCGCTCTTGCTGGGCACTTACGCATTGAACAGTGCCGCGGCCGATCGCACCCGCCTTGCAGCCGAAAGGATACAGGAGAGCAACGAACAGCTTGGTCTTATCAGCACTGTTGCGACCGTGGTCTCGGGCTGGTCTGTGGAAACAGACCCGGACGCGATCGCCCTGCACAAGGTGATCAATCAGCTGGAGGCGACCAACAGGCGAATGACTGCGGAAATGGCCCGCAACAATAATACTGGCCCCGGACTTGCGACGCGCGACCGTGCTGCGCGACAACCGATCGATGACTTTATCACGGCGGCCCGCCAACTTCCCCTACTCAACAATGAAGAGCAAGATATTGCTCGTTCTCAGATCGCAGGCCTGCTGCGATCAAACGAATTGCATGAAATCGTAATCGGTCATTCACAGTTCTACGCCGAACAGATATCAAAGGACGCGATGGCATTCTCAATGCTGCGCGACCTGTTGCTTGCTGCATCAGTCGTCATTCTCGCGTTCGAAGCGGCATTTGTGTTCTGGCCTGCACAAATGACGGTCACCGCAACAATCCAGAAACTGAAACGTCAAAAAAATGTCCTGACTTCATCCCAATCACGGTTGAAGGAAGCCAACAAAAAGCTGGCTCATATCGTGGACCATGATCCTCTGACAGGTCTGCCCAATCGTGGTGCCCTGATCGCCTCATTAGAAAAAGCGATTGAACGCCGTGAGACCGCGGATGCAACGCTTCTCTTGGTGGGGTTGGATGACTTTAAATCCGTCAATGATATGATTGGTCACGACAATGGAGACACGGTTCTCGTAACAGTTGCACAGGCGTTGCGTGAATGCGTTGACGATGAAGATATCGTGGCACGGGTCGGCGGTGATGAATTCACCGTTGTGTCTAGTGAAGACGACCAGGCGCTGTTGCAACGTATCATGGCGATCTTTCGCGAGCCTTTCGACATCAACGGCAGGCGGATTCCAATCAAGACCAGCATCGGTTTTCTCAAGATTGGCATGACCATCCGCAACCCGACCGACGTTCTGTCGGACGCCGAAGTTGCCTTGCAATCGGCAAAAGCGAATGGGGGCGGGCACTGGCAGAAATTTGACAATTCCTTGCGCGACAACCTGAGCGCGCTGCAACGGCTTCAAATCGAGTTGGCAGAAGCAATCAAGAATGGCGAGATCGAGCCATGGTTTCAGCCCCAGATTCGCCTTGCGGACGGACAACTACATGGTGCAGAGGTCCTTGCAAGATGGCGCCACCCTCAACACGGCTTGCTGACACCGGACAAGTTTCTGCCCGCGGCAGAACGCGCGGGCCTGATCGTTGACCTCGACCATGCGATTTGGCGATCTGCGATGAACCACGCCCAATCGTGGCAACAAAGCCATACTTGGCGACCATCCATTTCACTCAATGCAGCGCCGGACACCATTTCTGATCCCAACCTGATCGAAAGATTCCTCCTGGCAGTCAGCAGGTCAGGACTCGAAATCGACCAAATCATCGTCGAAGTGCTTGAGACGACACTCATCACAAGCAACGACGACATGGCTGCGATCAACATCGACAGTCTGGCTGAATGCGGTGTCGCGCTGGAACTTGATGATTTTGGAACGGGCTACGCATCATTGTCCAAACTCACCCAACTTCCCCTTGCGGGGATCAAGCTGGACAGATCGCTGATATCCCCCTTGCCGGACCAAGCCGCGGATTCAGTCGTGCGGGCCATCATCGCACTTGCAACTGAGCTTGGCCTGCAAGTCATTGCAGAGGGCATCGAAGAGCAGACGCAGGCAAGGCATCTGAACAAGCGCGGCTGCATGGTTGGTCAAGGGTACGGTTTTGGCAAACCCATGCCCGCAAAAGAATTTTCAGAGTGGCTCACGGTCAATGCGTCCGGACCGGTCAACATGGTCCCGCAGCCAGCACCCCAACCGAAGCGGGCTTGAGGATTATGACCACAAACCGTATCTGCGTCTAACAGACCGAAAAAGCGGAAGTGTGTGATGGCCAATTTTCTTTATCAAAACGATCTCCCCGATGGCCTCGATCTGGGCCCAGTTGTCGCAATCGACTGCGAGACAATGGGTCTGAACCCCCACCGTGACAGACTCTGCCTGATCCAGATGTCGGGCGGCGACGGCAACTGCCACCTCGTGCAAGTCACGAAAGGTCAACAAACCGCCCCCAATCTGTGCGCGATGTTGGAGAATCCGGACGTTCTTAAGCTTTTCCACTTCGGACGATTTGACATTGCCGCATTGCAAAAGGCGTTCGGGGTGACCACCGCACCTGTCTACTGCACGAAAATCGCCTCGAAACTGGTGCGAACTTACACAGACCGGCATGGTCTCAAGAACCTGCTGCAAGAGTTGCTGGGCATCGATATCTCAAAGCACCAACAGCAAAGCGATTGGGGGGCAGCTGACCTCTCGGATGCGCAGCTCGACTATGCGGCGTCTGATGTTCTTTATCTGCACCAACTCAAGGATGCGTTGGATGCGCGACTCTCACGCGAGAGCCGGAGTGACATGGCGCAGGCTTGTTTTGCGTTTCTGCCAATGCGTGCAAAGCTCGATTTGGCCGGATGGCCTGAAATTGATATCTTTTCGCACTAAAGGATAAGCGCATGACCTTTCTGGCAACCGGTAAGAGGGTGATCACATCCGAGGCAGATGCATTGCACGCGTTGGCCACCGGTCTTGACGGCAGTTTCTCGCAAGCAGTGCAACTCCTGCTTGAGGCACAAGGCAGAGTCATCGTCAGCGGCATGGGTAAATCCGGACATATCGCCCGAAAGATTGCAGCAACATTCGCAAGCACAGGCACCCCCGCTCATTTTGTGCATCCCGCCGAAGCCAGCCATGGCGATCTTGGCATGATGACTAAAGGGGACGTTGTGTTGGTCCTGTCGAATTCGGGCGAAACACCAGAGCTCGCCGACCTTGTCGCCTACACGCGGCGGTTCGGGATTCCCATGATTGGTGTCGCAAGTCGCCCCGATAGCACGCTCTTGCGGCAGGCAGATGTCAGTCTGGTCCTCCCAAAACTTGGCGAAGCATGCGGCACTGGCGTTGTCCCAACGATCTCGACGACCATGACGCTCGCGCTTGGCGACGCTTTGGCTGTCGCTTTGATGGAGCATCGCGACTTCACGCCTGCAAATTTCCGCGACTTTCACCCGGGTGGGAAACTGGGCGCACAACTGTCCAAAGTAAGCGATCTGATGCACCGCGATACAGCGATCCCATTGGTCACAACAGACACCCCGATGAGTGAAACCCTTTTGGTGATCAGCCAAAAGGGCTTTGGTGTCGTCGGGGTGACCGGATCACGGGGTGCGTTGGTTGGCATTGTGACAGACGGGGATTTGCGGCGCCACATGGATGGGCTGCTGGAAAACACGGCCAGTGAAGTGATGACAAAAAGCCCCGCAACGGTATCACCACACGCACTGGCCGAAGAGGCTGTCGCGGAAATGAATAGTCGCCGCATCACCTGTCTATTTGTCGTCGATCCCGAAGATGATGGTCGGGTCTCTGGTTTCTTACACATCCACGACTGCCTGCGTGCCGGGATCGTCTGACGGTGGAACCCGCAGACAACCTTCATTCCCAAATGGTGGGGTGGGCCAAGATCATCCTGCCACTGTGCGCAATTGGGTTGCTATCCACTCTTTTCCTGTTTGCCAGAAGTTCAACACCGCCTGATGACATCGCAATGGCGGAAATCGAGGCAATCGCGCGCGAACAACGCCTAAGCGCACCTGAATTTTCAGGCCTGACAGACGATGGCGCAACGGTCGTCATTTCTGCGCAAACAGCCCAACCTGATACAACACGGCCAGACACGGTGAACATCTCTGATATTGGTTTGCAGATGGTCACACCCGAAGGCGTCACGATCACTGTGAATGCCGTCCGGGGCGAGGTAGACGGCCGCGCCCAGATCGCGCGGTTTTTGGGGCTCGCCCGGATCAACACGTCAAACGGGTATGAGATGGAAACCAATGGGCTGATTGCCGAGCTTGGCAGCGGGATTATTACATCTGACGGGCTGTTGGAAATTCGCGCCCCCTTCGGTCAGATCACGGCGGGTCAGGTCCGGTTTGAAGTAACCTCGGATGCCGAAGGCCAACGTATGCTGTTCACCAATGGCGTGAGACTGCTATATGATACCCAGACTGATTGACCGAGGATTGCTAGGATGATGACGGCACGAATACTTGCTGCGGGAGCAGCCATCGCCTTTGCAAGTGTCGCTTTTGCGCAAACCAACATCAACCTTGGCGGTCTGACAGTTGACAATACCGCGCCCGTGGAAGTGACGGCAGATACGCTGGCCATTGATCAAGATACGGGCAGCGCTGTTTTTTCGGGAAATGTGATTGTCGGCCAAGGTGACCTTCGGATCACTGCGGGCATGATTGAGGTGGTCTACGGATCGGACACAACTGAGATCGACAGGCTTATTGCCTCTGAGGGGGTCACCTTTGTGACAGCAACCGAAGCTGCCGAAGCCCAAGATGCCACCTACGATCTGACCACCGGGGAATTAACGCTCACCGGTGATGTCCTTTTGACCCAAGGTGCGAGTGCCATTTCCGCCGAACGGATGGTGGTCAATGTCACAAACGGAACTGCCACAATGGATGGTCGCGTCAGAACCGTCTTACAGCAGGGTGGAAACTGATGGCTGTAGAACCGAGACTGACTGTCAAAGAGGGTCAAGCAGGTCTGGAAATTGTGAGCCTGCGCAAAAGCTATCGCAAGCGTCCTGTCATTCGCGATGTGAGTATGCACCTTGGACGGGGTGAGGTGGTTGCCTTGCTGGGCCCGAACGGGTCAGGCAAGACGACGTGCTTTTATTCAATCGCGGGCCTTGTCACCCCAGAAGGCGGGCGCGTGGTCATCGATGGGCGGGATGTCACGTCACTACCGATGTATCGCCGGGCTAAACTCGGGATCGGTTATCTCCCACAGGAAATGTCGATTTTCAGGGGCCTCTCCGTCGAAGATAACATCCTCTCGATCCTTGAAATTGCCGTCAAAGACCGGCATCGCCAACGTGAACGTCTCGAAGAGTTGCTATCCGAATTTTCCATCGAGCATCTTCGCCGTGCTTCTGCACTTGCCTTGTCGGGTGGCGAACGGCGCCGTGTCGAGATTGCACGATGCCTTGCCGCTGGTCCGAAGTATGTTTTGTTTGATGAACCTTTTGCGGGGGTTGATCCTATCGCTGTTGGCGAAATCAGGCACCTCGTGGCAGACCTCAAGAACCGCGGGATCGGCGTGTTGATCACTGACCATAATGTTCAGGAAACGCTGCAAATTGTGGATCGCGCTTACATCTTGCATGACGGCAAAGTCCTGATGAGCGGCACCACAAACGAAGTGGTCCAGGATGAAAATGTGCGGCGCGTTTATCTTGGGAATAACTTCCGCGTTAACTGAATCCTTCCAAAAGGTTAACGACACCGACATTGACAAACCCTACCGTTTCGTCGCCAAATGAAGAAGATGATGACGCGTTGCACCTTCCCCGCATGTTCATCGGCAACTGGCCGGGGAATGCGGGCTAGCCCAACTGCTACGCGCACTTATCGCATCACATAAATTGGCATTTGCAGTCACGCCCCGGGGCGGTGTCTGTATTTTTCCATGAATTACCAAAGGAGGAACGATGCGTTACCAAATCAGCGGAAAACAGATCGACATTGGCGAGGCTCTTCAGACGCATGTGAAGACCGAACTTTCAGAAATTATCGAAAAATATGCTGGCCGCCCGACCGAAGCGGCGGTGACTTTCTCAAAGTCTGCCCATGAATATGTCTGCGAGACCGTTGTGCATCTTTCCACTGGCCTGAACGCCTCTGCGACCGGCAAGGCGACCGAAATCTATGCCGCATTTGATGCAAGTTCCGAGAAAATGGACAAACAGCTGCGTCGATATAAACGACGCCTCAAGGACCACCATCGGGAACGGTCACAGCCAGTTGAACTTTCGGATGCTGGGTCATATATCCTCGAATCAAGAGACGAGTCGGAAGACGCAGGGCAAGATGCAGTAAACGCCATGATCGTCGCAGAGATGGAAACCAAGATCCCATCTTTGTCGGTCGGAGAGGCAGTGATGCAAATGGAAATTGCCAGTGCCCCTGTTTTGGTATTTCGGAACGAAAAGCATAGCGGAATTAACGTCGTTTATCGGCGTGATGATGGAAACATTGGTTGGATTGACCCGAAGTCGAGCGACTGACGGAAAACCAAAAGTATAAGAGACGCGTTCGATGCAACTGAGCACGATCCTGAAGGCAGAGGCCGTAAAGTCCATTTCTTCTTGCACAAGCAAGAAGCGCCTTTTCCATGACTTGGGCGAGCTTGCAGAGGGCTGCTATGGGTTGTCCTCTACTCTTGTGATCGATGCGCTTCTGGAACGTGAGAACCTTGGCCCAACCGGCGTGGGCCAAGGCATTGCACTTCCTCATGCCCGTTTGCCCGAAGCAACAGAGGTATACGGTCTATTCTTGCGCCTTGATAAACCAATCAATTTTGATGCCGTAGATCGCCAGCCCGTTGATCTTGTCTTTGCTTTGATCGCGCCTGAAAATGCTGGTGTTGATCACCTTAAGGCTTTGGCCCTCGTTTCACGGACTTTGCGTGATCAAGCCATCTGCGGAAAACTCCGCGCCAATAGTGATGCAGCGACGTTGCACACGATCCTGACAGAGGTTGAGGCGTCTCAAGCCGCCTAAGCCCAATCCCTAAAGCCGAAAATCTGATAGTCCCGCGCATATGCGTCCCGGGCAGCTTGCTCAATGTGGCGATCATAGATCGCAGCTAACCAGCCATCATGGTCTGTATGTTCGGCTGCAAAGGGCGGTGGATTGTGAACGCCAATTGCCGCTGCCAGTTGGGGTAGTGCATCGCCCAAGTCCTCTTCACGGAAGACAAAATCAGGGGCCGCGAACTGCGCAAGCCCTTGCAATAGCACGTGTTGGCTTGCCCAGGCAGGATCGACACGGATGCTTGTTTGCCCGGACAGATTGACCTTGAGGAATTGCAGAAATGACACGAATGCTGATCGATGGGCCTCATGATCATATCCGTCTGTGGCGTCCAATAGGGGTGCATGCTCTGGGATCGGTAATTTATGGACCCGGCGCAGGTTCGCCCGGATTTCGGCAAATCGTCCATCAGTCTGCAACAAAATGCGCGTGCAAAAAGCCGTGTGCGCACGGGCTATCGGATGCCGGAGAACTGCAAACCGCCGGTGGGGAATATGCGTATCAAACCAATGACGCAGGCTGCGCTGTGAAAACTGTGTTTGCGGATCACGCTCGTCCAACCTTGCAAACCAGCTCTTGATCGCCTTGTCAGGTCCTGACCGCAACGGCATGTAAAGCAAACCTGATTTCGCCGGCGCGATATAGCTGGGTATCGACGGCCCCCGCTCTGGCTCAAAATAAGGCGCCCGCCACATATCGAACCAATCGATCGATTGCAGCGCGTCCTGCATTTCGTCAAAGTTCGTCACTTTCTCATGTAGGGGTGCAGGGTTCTGTTTCTTGAGCTTCTTGTTGATTGTGTCCAATCGTGCCGGAACGCCCAGATAAGCCGCAATCCCGTTCACGACATCGACGTTCTTAAGATCATCATAGCCGATGTGGAAAGCGGTTTGCCCGCTTACCTGCAAGCTACGCTGCACGTCTTGCTGAAACGTCCCTATGCTGTCCAGATGGGCCCTGAAATCATCGATCTGAAACGCGATCGGCAAAGACTTTGCATGCGTAGCGTTGGTCAGCTTCCATTGACCCGTGGCCTGGGCAATCTTCCAACTGACGAAACTATCAACCGGATTGCGCGTCAGAATAATCTTGGCACAGCGCGGATCATTGATGCAGGCCTTGGCAATGCGGGCGTCATGATTGTGAAAAAGTCGAAAACCGCCCATGTCGTCGCTTTGCTTGATATTTTCGAGCAACGCAAAGGGGTCAGCCTCTCGTTCTTCCAGGCTGAGACCGAGCAACGCCTCTGCCTTTGGGTGGCCAATGAACGATGGATTAAAGGCCTCTCCGTGACAGGTAACGCCGTCCAGCCTGTTCAGATTTGCTTCCAGAAAATTGGACCCTGTCCGCATTTCCGCAAGGACGACAAAATAATCAAACCTGCTCATTTCCTAGCCACGACATAGGGTTTACGGCGGGCGGGTTTACGGATGCCTTGCATGTTTGCTTCAGCGATATCTCCAGTCAGGAAGGGATGCATGCCCTGGTTCTTAAGATCCTGCAAAAACTTCTCAAGACCGTCGAGCCTCTCCATTCTCGGCACTTCAGAAATCGCCCGTCCTTTGTGACCAGCGATATCATCAATGATTGTTTGCAGGACATCCATCGGGGCTTCGATAAACTCTGCCAGCGTCATGATTTTGATCCGCGCGCGTGCCTGAGGTGATCTGAGGACTTTGAGGAACTTGTTTTCAATCCTTTGCAGACGCGCCGCCTCGACACGGACCTCACTTGCGGACCGACCTGAGCGGAACAACGGCACGGACCATGCACCGGAAATCACCCAAATGCTTGCTTGCGTGTCCTTTGCCAGCGTCCAGCAAATGTCCTGGCTATCCGCAGGCCCGAATTGGAAGCAGTGGTGCTTTTCGCGGCCATTCCAAATCAGGTTCGTCAAGAATTGCTTGGCGTTATAGTCCCGCAGACGTGGGTGGTCGGACAGGCCGCCACGATAGATCTTTTCGTCACCGGCAAAGTGGACGCGGTCACGCGCAAATAGATGCCCATGCACCTCAGCACCAGTGCGGCGCGCAAGCCATCGTTGAAACTCCGGCAGCACATCATCAAAGCCCTGAAGTACGGCATATGGCGATGCCGCGATCACGTTCTGGCGGTCGCTGCTGGGAAAACGGCTTTGCATATAAAGCCCCGGTCGCCCCAATGTCCGGCGCTCAACGGCATGCGAAAAGACGCGATCAACCGTGGCGGTATTGGGCTCATCGTCTTGCATTTCTGGCCCTCGCGTCACCGGAAAGGCCTCATAAAGCGCGTCTGCGTCGCGCCAAATCTTGCGCGCTACAAAGCACCGCGACCGATGAAGCATCTCTCGGTGGTCGTCAAAAAAGATATGTGGTTTCCCTTGGTGATCGAATTTCGAAAGCGTGAGCGAGCGGCTTTCGATCTTTCGTGCATGCAAGCGGGCAAGGCTTTGGAAATAGCTTTCGTCGGGAATCCAGACAGATCGAAAATACCTGTCATATTCGGCCCGCCTTGGATCCTGAAGGATCGATTCAAGCGTTTGGCGCGTCAGGCACCACCATTGAGAGCCCATATGAGGGACCAATCCAACAGGCAATTTGCGCCGATACCGAACCAACTGCTGCAGCTTTACGAAAAGATCAAACAAACGCCTTTGTTTTTTCCACGGCACTGGAAAACGCAGCGTGAACCTTTCGCGGTCAAGCCCACCAACTGTCCATGGAACGTCTGCTGTCGTTGCGCTCTCGATAAAGTCCGTCTCGGGATGCCGGTCGAGGTACGCGATCAACTCTGGAATGGCGCGTAGCGGCAGACATGTGCCAGAGGCAAGGTAGGCGTGGCGGATTTCAGGAAAGTCTTCCAACAGCAAAGCCGCCGCGGCTTGTGTCGCCTCAACCAACCCCCACATGCCCCATTCGCAACGATAGCGTTTTACAAAACGCACATGTTCCAGATCATCCAATGCCGAAACAAAGCTTTGAAAAGTGTCATGGGGGACTTTTTTATCAACATGGATGACGACAGGGCAGCCGCCATCGACCCAATGGCGGACCATTTGCTCGGCCCGATCGAAACCGGTGTGGACCAACATGATCACGCCCAGCGTCATGCCCAGTTCCCCTTTGACATGAGGCCTAGAATTTCAAGCTGGCGCCAGTTGATATATTGCTCACTCCATTCGCACCAAAGGTCGGGGTCGGCACCGTGGCGTTCTGCGTAGGTCTTATACTCGCGGCCACCCTGATAATGCTCCCCCCGCGCTGCCTCTTCTTGTGCGCGGTCACTGAATGTGTTGAGGAATTTCGCGTGCAACAAAACGCCAGACGTCTTTTCACCACCTTGCTGGTCATAGACCAGATTCAACCCACGCGGCAGCATCATGTGGGTCGAGCTGACATATGCGTAGGGCTTGCGCCACTTCACGAATGGGATTTTATTCAACGCAGGGGCCTGTTTGGGCTTTGAAGCGAAGAATGTGCGTGCCCTTGGTCCGCCTTGAATCCATAAGTTGCGTAAAAGCGCATTTCGGCTCAGCACATAGTTGCCGGGATCAAACCAACAGGCTGTCTCAAAGGGGTTTTGGCCTTTTTGGTAAGTGGTCTGCCCCACCGGACCTTTCGGATACATATCCAACAACATGGCGCCAAAGGATTTGACCTGCGAGGCATCCAACCAGTCTGCCAATGCCCGGATCGGTCGGGTATCGCAGAAAGGATACACAAAAAACTCGTCCACATCGACAGTCAACGCCCAGTGACCGGGCGCGTATTTTCCCTGCAAATAGGTCAACCAATCCATGCCATACCGCGACTCCCCGTAAGGTGCGTCAGTCGACCAAAGCGATACATCTGCTTGGTCACGCAGATAGGCCGCCCCACCATCAGAGCTATCGTTGTCCACCATAATGAAATGGTTCACCCCGAGATCGCGATAGTAAGACAGAAAGTACGGCAGCCGCGTGTCTTCGTTTCGGAAAGTGCAAAACAAAAGAATATCACCGGGCACGATACACCCTGTTCTGTTGGCAATCTCTTTCAGCTGCCTGCCCTTGCGAATGGCACGCATCCGCCAGCGTTTGCGCTGCCACCGAAGCCGGTATGACGTCAGAATGCTCACAACAACAGGTTACCTTTTCCACCGAGATACGTCTTGCATATCAAACCCAATCACCTTTGCACATCAACCCGGCATCAATCAGGTCATCCGGCCCGCGATAAGGTCTTGATCCTTCGTGCCACAAATTAGGGCCTGCCATCAGAGAACGGTGATAATCCTGATACAAGGTGGAGTTCTCGAAGTGTTGTTTGCGTTCCAACTCTTCTGCTGATTTTTCAGTGACGATCGGTAGAAACTTTGTGTGGAGAAGCGCACCGCTCAGTATCTGGCCACTTTCAAGATCAAAAGTGTCATGTAGATGCCGCGGCAAAATCTGATGAGTCGAGCTCACATACGCATAGCGCCAATGCCATTTGACCAAGGGGGTCTTGTTGAGTGTCGGGGATCGCTCCGGCTCTGAACCAAAGAAAACACGGTCACGGACACCTCCCTGTATCCATTGGTTTCCGTAGTAGCGGTGCGTTTGGCTGCGATAGTTTCCGGCATCAAACCACGACAGGACCTGCGTTGGGTCCTGATCCGGGTTATAACGCACGTAATCCAGTTTGCCCTTTGGATAGAGATCCAAAAGAAGTGCACCCATAGACTGTGATCCGTTTTGGTCGAGCCATGTCGTCAGCGCGCGCAGATCACGGGATTGACAATGCGGATAGACAAGAAGTTCATCTGCATCGACGGTCAGGCACCAATGTCCACTGCCCAATTGCCATTGCAGCCATCCCAACCAATCCATCCCAAAACGGGACAATCGATAGCTATGATTTGTTGTCCAAAGCGATACGTCAGGCTGTTGGGCAAGAAACGCGGTCGTTCCGTCGTCGCTTGCATTGTCAACAAAGACAAAGTGGTCCACGCCCAGCGCCCGATAATGTTTGAAGAAATGTGGTAGCCGCACAATTTCGTTCCGAACGGACGTAAATGCGATGATGCTGTTCGCCGTGATCTGATCAGTGCGGTCAATCTTACAGGCGATCTGCTTTCGCTTGCGCCAGATCCGGAACAAGAAGCGCCGCCGCTTCCAGCGAAGCCGATAAGCACCCCAAAAGCCCGGCAGTCCCTTGGACGAGCGCATTGCCAAAAATCGCCGCCTTACTGCGCTGCGCGTTGAACCGCGCGCATTTGTGACAGGAAATCAGCGAATTCGTCTCGCAAATCATCCCGCGCAAGCGCAAAGGCCACCGTGGCCTGCAAGAACCCGGCCTTTGAGCCGCAATCATAACGCTGGCCCTGAAAACGGTA
The DNA here is from genome assembly GCA_964385035.1 of uncultured Loktanella sp. Lineage (GTDB taxonomy): Bacteria > Pseudomonadota > Alphaproteobacteria > Rhodobacterales > Rhodobacteraceae > Yoonia. The sequence continues at coordinate 4,359 of CAYLMZ010000043.1, read as the reverse complement.
GCCAAAGACATCACGGCCGCTCTTGATTTCTGCTGCGATGGCGTCGGTCAGTTGAATTTCATCACCGGCACCGCGTTCGACATGATCGAGGTTTTCAAGAACCTGCGGTGTCAAAATGTAACGACCAATAACGGCCAGATTTGAAGGTGCCTGACCTTCGGCCGGCTTTTCGACCATGCCTCTTGCCCGAACGAGGGGGCCGTTTTGTTCAGCAACATCCAAAACACCGTAAGATGATGCTTGTTCTGGGGATACTTCCATGGTGGCGACCATACAGCCGCCCGTCTCTTGGTAAGCTTCAACCATTTGCTGCAGACATGGCGTCTGCCCTTCGATGACATCATCGGGCAACATGACAGCAAAAGGTTCATCACCGATGAGTTTGCGCGCGCAGGCAACCGCATGACCAAGCCCCAAAGCCTTGTTCTGACGCAGATAGGCAATCGCACCGCTGTCCATATTCGTGCCGCGCAAAATCTCAAGCAGGTCTGTCTTGCCTTTGGCCTCAAGATCCGCCTCAAGGTCGGGGGACACGTCAAAATAGTCTTCCAGCGCCGACTTGCCGCGCGCAGTCACAAAAATAAAGTCCTCAATCCCGGCTGCGCGCGCCTCATCGATCGCATATTGGATCAACGGGCGGTCCACCAAGGTCATGATCTCCTTCGGGACAGATTTCGTCGCGGGCAAAAACCGCGTGCCCAGGCCAGCAACAGGGAAAATTGCTTTGGTGACTTTTCTGTTCATGACAGTGCCTTCGGACAACTCAACTACACTGATTAACCATAGACCAGTAGATCACCGACATTAAGGCGAAATGAACAAAAGGCTGGAATGGTCACAAAATGACCGATAATCCGCCCGCTCTTTGCCTAAGGGTGACCCATCTCGCTCAACATTGCTTCGATCCGCGGCACATCCTCAGGATTATTGAGCTCCCAGAACTGACGACCGCGCGCGGCGACCTCGACACAAAGCATGCGCACACCGCGTTCGAGGAATCGCAATTGCTCAAGTCCTTCGAGATTTTCAAGCGGCCCGCTTGGCCAGGTCACATAGTCGTGCAGGGCCGCGGGGCGGTAGGCGTAAACACCCACGTGATGAAACACCGGCGTCTCATCATCGTCCGCAAAATCCTGTCCTGTGTAAGGAATAACTTCTTTCGTAAAATAAAGCGCGTTGTGATCTGCCCCAAAAACGGCGGTTGTGCCACCAACACGGCCTTCCCGGCGATCCTGCAAAAACCCGTTAAGCGCCTTGCCGTCGGTCCTCAGCACAGGCGTTGCGACCTGAGCCTGCGGGTTCTCTTGTAGGCCTTTAACCAAATCCTCTACGAACCAAGCAGGCGTCAAAGGTGCATCGCCTTGTAAATTGACGACAATGTCGTAGCCACCGCCCAGATTGCGAAGCGTTTCGGCGCATCGTTCTGTCCCGTTGGCGCAGTCAGGCGAAGTCATCACCACTTCGGCACCAAAAGCCTTAGCCGCGTCAGAAATCCGATCATCATCCGTCGCGACCACAACGCGATCCACACCGTTTACAGCACAGGCAGCTTCCCACGACCGTTGGATCAAGCTTTTCTCTGTGCCGTCAGCGCCCCGCAACGCCACCAAAGGTTTACCCGGGTAACGTGTGGACGCAAACCGAGCAGGAATGGCGATCAGAACGGACATTAGGGCGTCTCCAGTTTCACGTCGGGCGCATGGGCGATAAAGAACGGATTTTCAAATCCCGGCTTGCCATAGCGCAGTGGGGTATGATCATCAAAACGAACAACTTCACCACCAGCACCTTTCAACACAGCATGCCCCGCCGCAGTATCCCATTCCATCGTGCGCCCAAGGCGTGGGTAAAGATCGGCCTCTCCTGTTGCGACTAGACAAAACTTGAGCGAGGACCCCGCGCTCTTCATCTCCGCTGCGTTGTATTTGCCTATATAGTCGTCAGTCGCCTGATCGCGGTGGGATTTTGATGCAACGATCATCAGAGCGTCATTGTCAGGCTGTGAAACCGCGATTTTCTGCGTTCTCCCCACCCTTTCAGGTGTGAACGGCCCAGTTTCCTCGACCGATTTCCCATTGAGGTCGGTAAAGAACATCCGCTGCTTGGCTGGCGCATAGACGACGCCTCGGACAGGGGAGCCATCAACGACATAGGCGATGTTCACTGTAAAGTCGCCGCGCCGCTTGATAAATTCCTTTGTTCCATCAAGCGGATCGACGATCAAAAATGTTGATACAGATTGGCTGTGAGAGGCCGCTTGCTCTTCGGTCACCAAAGGGACATCGGGGAAGGCGTCCCGCAGTCCGGCACTGATGATCGCATCAGCCGCCTCATCCGCAACTGTCACAGGGCTTTCGTCGCTTTTTACTCGGACATCAAAGTCATCAGCTTGGTAAATCTCCATGATCTTGTCGCCTGCGACGATGGCGAGGTCCCGCATGGTTTTGGTAAGTAGCGCGAAATCCATTTGATCATGGCCCTTGAGTTGATCCGAATGATACCCTCGCTTATGGTGTGTCGGTAGGAATTCAGCAAGGTTCTCAGCCGATAACTTGCGGCGCAAAGCGATAAGGCTTCCATGTTCCAGACCAACCGCATCCATCGCAACAATGTCAGCAGTTTTTTTGGCATTGTCTCGGTCGTCTATCATACGATCGTGCAGCACATCCGCGGCGGCAACCGGAATGCGCTTGTTGGTATCCTGATTGTCATTTTGCGCAGCGTCATCATGGTAGGCGTCTTCTATGCGATGTTTGTGCTGATTGGTGTGCGAACTTCACCGATCAGGGGGGACTTTCTGCTCTACATCATGAGCGGAATTTTCCTCTATATGACGCATGTCATGACGGTCAGACAGCTTGCATCGGCGGTCAGTCCGACATCACCAACGATGATGCATAGTCCAATGAATACTGTTATCGCCTTCATCGCGACGACGCTCAGCATGCTGTATCAAAAAACGCTGGCGATTGGCGTGATGCTCTTGGCCTATCACCTGCTGATCAATCCGATCTCGATCGACCAGCCCGTTCAGGCCTATGGGATGCTTTTGATCGCTTGGGGAAGCGGCTGCGCGGTGGGGTTGATCTTTGGTGTTCTCACACCTTGGTTCCCGAATGCGGCCCCTTTGATCATGCAATTTTACATTCGTGCCAATATGATCGCATCAGGCAAGATGTTCTTGGCCAACACACTGCCCTTGTCGATGGTCGCTTTGTTCGAATGGAACCCACTGTTTCATGCGATCGACCAAGCACGGGGATTTGTATTCCTGCACTACACGCCGATGAACTCTGAAATCGCCTATCCGGTGATCCTTACGCTGGTGCTCTTGCTCATTGGTTTGATGGCGGAATTCTTTGGTCGTCAGCACGCATCTGTCAGCTGGTTTGCGGGCCGCTAGTTCATACTTCATTCACGAATTAGGTGAGCTTGCCTGCAAAGGCGGTCGTTGCACGAAAGAATCCACGTTTTTCCCGCTTTCACAGGTGTCAGAGCGGTTGCAGCACCCAAAACCCAACCCTATATACGCCAAGATCGAAGTTTTGGCAGTTGCCTACACTTCTCAGCATGAAACTGGGCGCGGGTGCCGAATGCGGGTTCGCGCCGCTCAAACCGCCTAAAGTAGAGGGATTTGAAACATGGCCAAAGTTATTGGTATCGACCTTGGGACTACCAACTCTTGCGTTGCAATCATGGACGGCTCGAAGCCACGTGTGATTGAAAACGCCGAAGGTGCACGCACCACTCCATCCATCGTGGCATTTACGGACGACGAACGCCTCGTCGGTCAGCCGGCCAAGCGCCAGGCGGTCACGAACCCTGAAAACACAATCTTTGCGGTCAAGCGTCTCATCGGTCGCCGGTTCGACGATGCTGATCTGGCAAAGGACAAAAAGAATATGCCGTTTGAAGTTGTCAATGGCGGCAACGGCGACGCATGGGTCGAAGCCAAGGGTGAGAAATACTCCCCAAGCCAGATCTCTGCCTTCATCCTTGGTAAGATGAAAGAAACCGCTGAGACATACCTTGGCGAAGACGTCACACAGGCCGTCATCACCGTCCCTGCCTACTTCAACGACGCCCAGCGTCAGGCCACCAAAGACGCAGGCAAAATCGCCGGTCTCGAAGTGTTGCGGATCATCAACGAGCCGACAGCGGCGGCGCTGGCTTATGGCCTCGACAAGAAAGACAGCAAGACAATCGCAGTCTACGACCTTGGCGGCGGAACATTCGACGTGACCATCCTTGAGATTGACGACGGTCTGTTCGAAGTGAAATCCACCAACGGTGACACATTCCTTGGTGGTGAAGACTTTGACATGCGCATCGTCAACTACCTCGCGGACGAGTTCAAGA
>CAYLMZ010000042.1:8720-18436 GCA_964385035.1 uncultured Loktanella sp. | reverse complement strand
ACCGGCGAACGGCGTGAGAAAACCGAATGGCACTCGGTTGCGATTTTTTCTGAACCCCTCGCCCGCGTAGCAGAGCAATACTTGCGCAAAGGCTCCAAGGTTTACCTTGAAGGCCAGTTGGAAACCCGCAAATGGCAGGACCAGAATGGCCAAGACCGCTACAGCACCGAAGTCGTGCTGCGCCCCTATACCAGCACGCTCACCATGCTTGACGGTCGAGGCGACAACCAAGGCGGCGGTGGCGGCTATGGCGGTGGTCAAAGTGGCGGCGGGTCCTACGGTGGTGGGGGTTCCTATGGCGGCGGCAACAGCGGTGGCGGCTCCTACGGTGGCGGCGGCGCACCTGCTGGCGGCGGTGGCGATATGGACGACGAAATCCCGTTCTAAGCGATGCAAACCGGACCTGAATTTCAGATCCTGCTGCTCAATGCGGTGATCCTCGGTGTCGCTTATCTAGGCATCTACCCAACCCTGCAAGAAAAGACCCTGAACAAGATCATGATGATCGATCTTGTTCTGACGGGCTTGGCACTGCTGGTGGCAGGGGGGTGGTTCCTTGGAACGGGTGTTGGCTTTTCGCTGCTGCTGGTTGACGCCAACTGGTTCGTCTTCACACTCGTGACACTGATGATCATGGAAGTGCCCGTTTTCCTTTGGTTTGCCAAAAAGCACGGGATTTCACTTTCGTTTGATGACGACGATGACCGTTGAAATCCGCCCGCTTGGGCCAGACGATTGTGACGCAGCACTGACGCTCTATACCGAACTCACACTCGGTCCACCTGCAACGAACCGAGAGGCCTTTGACCGCGTGCTTGTCCACGAAGGTACAACGCTTTTAGGGGCACACGCAGGCACTACACTGGCCGGCATGGTCACCTTGCATATCCTGCCAAATGTGACGTGGGATGCACGACCCTATGCGTTGATCGAGAATGTGATCACCTCTGCGCCCTACCGCAAGCAAGGCATCGGCAAAGCACTTCTGCATGCAGCTGCAGAACGCGCGTGGGACGCTGACTGCTTCAAGATCATGCTGATGACCGGGAATAAGCGTGGCGCGCAAGGCTTCTATGAGGCCGCCGGATTTAGCAGCGAAGACAAGACGGCGATGGTGCTTCGAGAGACTTGAACGTCTCTTCTTTCTCCCAACAAAACTCCCGCCGGAGGCGTCATCCGCGCAACGCATCCTGCAAAACGCCCAGCACGGCCTCGGGCGGGACATCGGATGTGATGAAAGCGTCACCGATCCCGCGTGCAAGAATGAACCGTAGCTTGCCGTCTTTCACTTTCTTATCTTGCCCCATCAGGGCAAGAAGCCCTGCCGCATCCGGCAGATCGCCCGAGATATCCCTGATATCAACTTTCATGCCCATATCACGCAAATGCGCGCGCACGCGGCTTGGGTCCTCTTGGCTGCACAACCCCAAACGGGCCGAGAGTTCAAACGCCAGAGCGCAGCCAATCGCGACCCCTTCACCGTGCAACAACCTGTCGGAATACCCTGTCGCCGCCTCAAGCGCGTGACAGAACGTATGACCAAGGTTCAACAATGCACGGTCCCCCTGCTCCGTCTCATCACGCTGCACGATACCGGCTTTCATTTCACACGAGCGCTGCACCGCGCGCACACGTGCCTCCATGTCACCGGATGCCAATGCTGGGCCTTGCGCTTCGAGCCAATCAAAGAATTGCGCATCCCCCAAAAGTCCGTATTTGACCACTTCGCCGTATCCGGCCAGAAAATCGCGCGGCGGCAAGGTGCCCAGCAAAGTCGTATCCGCCAGAACAAGACTGGGCTGATGAAAGGCACCGATCAGGTTCTTGCCGCTTGGCGAATTGATGCCCGTCTTGCCACCGACCGAACTATCCACTTGCGCCAGAAGCGAGGTCGGTATCTGCACAAATCGAACGCCGCGCCTGAGAATTGCAGCCGCAAACCCTGCCAGATCACCGATGACACCACCGCCAAATGCGACGACGACATCGCCACGTTCGACTTTCTCGGACAACAGCCATTCCACGGACCGCTCTAGCTGGGCCCAGCACTTGGTGCTCTCTCCCGCGGGCAGGATCAGCGCATCGGACGTCAGTCCGGCGCTCTCAAGCGCCGTTTGTAACGCCTTGAGATGAAGACGCGCCACGTTCTCGTCCGTCAGGATGCAGATGTGTTGACGCCCACCCATGTCGGCGATCAACCGCCCCGCCTGATCAAGCACGCCCGGGCCGATCAGAATCTCATATTCACGTCCCGGCAGGGCCACTGGCACAGTTGCAGGCATTAATGTGTCTCCATTACGTCTGGTCGTGAGGCAAGAGCCGCGATCACAGTATCGGTGGTCTCTGGGATGGTTGCATCGCCGCTGATCGCAACACGCAACCCAGCCTGTCGGTAAATCGGTGTACGGGCCTCATATATCTCAGTCAATGTGGCCTTGGGGTCGGCTGTCCGCAGCAAGGGCCGTGTGTCCTTGTGGCGGACCCGTTCCCAAAGTGTCTCAAGATCTGCATCCAGCCAAACAGCCACACCCATCTTTGCTATGGCTTCACGATTGGAGGCGGCCAGGAACGCTCCCCCACCGGTCGAGACGATGGCCGGCGGACCTGACAAGAGCCGGCGCAGCACTTCTTCCTCGCGCTTGCGAAAAAAAGCTTCGCCGTCACGCGCAAAGATTTCAGCGATCGTTGCCGCTGCGGCCTCTTCGATTGCGGCATCGCTATCAAGGAAAGGCACATCCAAAACCGCAGCCATCGCGCGCCCAATCGCGGTTTTCCCCGACCCCATCATGCCGACAAGCACGACCGTCCGGTTCAATTTATACGCAGATGACATCGACATTCTTGGGCACTGACTTTCGGCACCGGACTGGCGTTGGCAAAAAATTGCCGACGAAGCCCGTGATATTGGCTCAAAGGGCGTATATACTCCCTTCAACAGATGGGGAAGAACCCACATATAACAGGCAGGACAGCGAGGCGAGGCAGACCATGTGGCGGTTGATCAAAGCGATATTTTATCTGGTCGTGATCGGTGGGATCGCCCTTGTGGCCTATGCCTATGTGGGTCCTCTGTTTTTTCCGGCTGACTTTGCAGCCCCCGCCGAAGAGGTAACACGCCCTGTCACGCTGGATTCAAACTAGAGCGTTCGTCGCGGGTTTTGCCCTTCTGGGAACCGGGTTGCATGCGCAGGACGCAGGCACCGAGCCGCTGTCTGCAATTGAATGGCTTTCGCGCAGCGTTGAGCTTGCGCCAATTTTCGAGCCCCCCATCACCGACACCGCCCTGACACCAGATATCACAACAACGGCATTGGCCCAGCCGTCAAAAGACCCGATTGGCCTGCTTTCACCCCGTGTGACGGGTCTGCCAAAATCCATTTGGTCGGCAAGCGTCGAAGCCGATCTTGTCGCACTTGTCAAAGCAGAGCGGATCGACATGCTGCCCGCGTTGCAGGATTTCCTGAAAATTCTGATGATGGCAGAGGCCGACCCACCCAGCGACGCTGGCCCAGATGGCGCGCTGTTTGTGGCGCGCGTGGACAAGCTTTTGGATATGGGTGCGCTTGAGCAAGCCAAGTCCTTGATTGAACAGGCAACACCCGACACGCCATCGTTGTTTCGACGCTGGTTCGATGTCGCCTTGCTGACCGGCACCGAAGACGACGCATGCGACGTGATGCAGGAAACACCATCGATTGCCCCCACCTACCCGGCCCGTATTTTTTGCCTTGCCCGGAGTGGTGACTGGCCGCTTGCCGCGCTGACCCTGAACACCCACCGCGTCCTTGGGGATATCACAGCCGCAGAAGAGGCGCTTTTGTCGCGGTTTCTTGATCCGGAACTCTACGAGGGTGAACCACCGCTTCAGCCGCCTGACCGCGTGACCCCACTTGCATTCCGCATGCATGAAGCCATTGCCGAACCTCTGGCAACGGCCACACTTCCGCTTGCCTTTGCGCATGCTGACCTGCGCTTTACCGCGCCGTGGAAAGCGCGGCTTGAAGCAGCAGAGCGTCTTGCCCGTCACGGGGCGATTTCTGAGAATGTGATCCTGCAACACTACACCGCGCGCACCCCCGCCGCATCGGGCGGCATCTGGGACCGTGCGGCGGCGATCCAGCGCTTTGATGTGGCCATGCTGGCCAAGGATACCGAGGCGATTGCCGCCTCACTGCCCGATGCATGGGATGCAATGCGCGCAGCCCGCGCAGAGGTGCAGTTTGCAAAGCTCTACGGAGCTGCTTTGCAAGACTATGCCCTGACCGGCGACGCACAGACGCTTGCGTTCCAGATTGGGCTTTTGTCCCCGTCTTATGAACGTGTGGCCCTGGCGGACGGCGCCGACCAGATCGCGCCATTTCTGACGGGCCTTGCCCGTGGTGTTCCAGATCGCGCTTTGGCGCAATCCGACAAAGAACGCGTCATTGCCGATGCATTTGGTGATGCGCCAGCGCCCCAAGATTTGGAGCTTTTGATTGCCGAAGGGAGACTGGGCGAGGCCCTCTTGCGCACTCTCCAGCGCTTTGATGCAGGCACCGACGGGGATCTGCGCGCCCTCAGCGATGCGTTGGTCGTCTTGCGCATGGTGGGCCTTGAAGATGTCGCCCGCCGTGCGGCTTTGCAATCCTTGCTCTTGGATCGCAGCTTATGAGCGCACCCACCGACATGCCCCGCTGGATCCAGGTCTTTCTTGAGGCGCAGGCCGCAGAATTGGATGCAGCGACCAATACCCAACTTGCCTACGCGCGTGATCTGCAAAACTTTGACGCGTGGCTGCTGGATCGCGGCACTGATTTCGCCTGCGCCACCCGTGATGATGTCGAAGCATACTTGATTGATTGCGAGAATGAGGGACTGGCAAAATCGACCCGCGCCCGAAGGCTCTCGGCGATCAAGCAGCTGTTTCGCTTTGCCTTTGAAGAAGGCTGGCGCGACGACAACCCGGCAATCCAGATCAAAGGACCCGGGCGGGCCAAGCGGCTGCCCACGACCCTGTCACACGATGAGGTCGACAGGCTGCTTGCTGCCGCCCACGGCTCTCCCAAAGAGGCGCTACGCAATGCCTGCCTGATGGAGTTGCTCTACGCGACAGGCATGCGTGTGACAGAATTGGTGAGCCTTCCGGTGAGTGCCGCACGTGGTGATCCCCAGATGCTTCTGGTGCGCGGCAAAGGGGGCAAGGAACGTCTCGTCCCGCTCTCTCCGCCGGCGCGTGACGCGCTTGCCGCTTATTTGGCCGCGCGCGACGCACAACAGGACCTCGCGCGCAAAGCAGGCAAGCCTGCCTCAAGTTTTCTTTTTCCATCACGTGGGAAAGCGGGGCATCTCACGCGCCACCGGTTCTTTGGCCTGATCAAGGAATTTGCAGTGCGTGGCGGGGTGGCCCCTGACAAAGTGACACCACATACACTGCGCCATGCCTTTGCAACTCATCTGCTCGAAGGCGGGGCCGATCTGCGCGCGATCCAGACGATGCTGGGTCATGCCGATGTAGCAACAACAGAAATCTATACCCACGTGCTAGATGCGCGGCTCAAAGACCTTGTTATGCAACACCACCCGCTGGCAAAACCTGCGAAGTCTTGAAGCGGCCCGCCGGACCCTACATATTGCCCCATGTTACTTTCGTGAAAGCCCCTGATGGACCCCGCAACACTTGACGCTGCCTTTTGGATCACCTGTGGTTCCATCGCAGTCCTGCTGATTGGATCAGCCTTTTTCTCCGGCTCTGAAACCGCCCTGACCGCCGCCTCGCGAGGCAAGCTGCGGACCTCTGCCGACAGAGGCAACAAAGGGGCTGAGCGCGCGTTGCAGGTCACCGAAGACAATGAACGTCTGATCGGGTCGGTCCTGCTGGGCAATAACGTCGTGAATATTCTGGCCACATCGCTGGCCACCGCTGTGCTGACCAAGCTGTTTGGCCAAAACGGTGTCGCGGTTGCCACGCTGGTGATGACGGGCCTTGTGTTGATCTTTGCAGAAGTCCTACCCAAAACACTGGCGATCACCTATCCAGAGGCGGTGGCCTCACGCGTCGCCCGCCCCATCGGGCTGATCGTTTTTCTGTTCTCGCCCATCGTGGCCGCTGTCCGCTATCTGGTGCGCGGTGTGCTCTTTGTCTTTGGTGTCCGCACAGACCCTGACAGCAACATTCTGGCAGTCCGCGAAGAAATCGCTGGTGCACTGCAATTGGGCCATTCCGAAGGGATCGTGGAGAAAGAAGATCGCGACCGCATCCTCGGCGCGCTTGATCTGAATGAACGCACAGTCGAAGAAATCATGCTTCACCGTTCCGGGATCGAGATGGTGGATGCCGCCATGCCCGCCCAAGACATTCTGGCCCAAATCCTCAAGAGCCCGTTTACACGCCTGCCCCTTTATCAGGACGAGCCGGAAAATATCGTCGGCGTGATCCACGCCAAGGATTTGCTGCGTGCGATGCATAAGCTGTTGGGTGGTGGCGCCGAAAACGCCAAAGGCCTCGCCGCCTTTGATGTGATGAAGGTGTCGATGCCGCCTTACTTTGTGCCGGAGACAACGACGCTTGACGACCAGATGCGGAACTTTCTCAAGCGTAAGACGCATTTTGCGCTGGTTGTGGACGAATACGGTGCGCTGCAAGGTCTGATCACACTCGAAGACATTCTTGAAGAAATCGTGGGCGAAATTGCCGATGAATTTGACGACCACGAAGAAGAATTGATCGAGGCGACGTCAGACGGTGCCTATATCGTGGACGGCGGTATGACGATCCGCGATCTGAACCGCGCGCATGACTGGACCCTGCCCGATGATGAGGCCAACACGGTCGCGGGTCTGGTGATCCACGAGGCACAATTGATCCCTGTAGAGGGACAGGTGTTTTCCTTCCATGGTTTCCGGTTTGAGGTGATTGCCAAGGAAGAAAACAGATTGGCGACGTTGAAGATCAGGAAGCTGTAGGGGACAACTATTCCTGCAATTCAGCTGCCAACAGACTAGCGCTTTTCCGAACCAAGAGCTTCGTCATCAAAACAAATCGTTTCTAGGCATTGACGAGTTCCCGCAAAACAAGTCAGCGACTAAAGGACCATGCTTACAAACGCTCTAAAAACTCGACAATAAGCTCACGATTTGTGAGTTTCTCAGTCTGTTCATACTCAACACCTTGTGTTCGTGTCAAAAAAACTAAGATGCAACGACTTACATCGGCGTCAGTCGCTCTAGCAGTGTCTATGGCCAATAAGTGCACATCCTCGTCAAGATCTGAGCTGAGCCGCTTCAGGTTGCACTGCTCTCCATCGACGGAAAGCTCAGCCAGAGCGTTGGATTGCTCTTTTGAAAACGCCTCTAAACCAAAGTCAGCAATTCGATTGTCTTGGATGATATCTCTGCCGATGAAAGGCAACAGCAGAAATTCGTTTGACTCATCAAGCTCCATTGACTGCGCCAATACAGAGATTGCGTAAAGAAGCTTGGTTGCGTTTAGATCATCAATATAGCCAGCCATATCGTATCCAGGAACTGCAAAAGTTTCGACTGACTGTTCCTGAGCCAGGGCGAGTCGATCACCAAAAACCAGAAACAAGAAAAGTGCAGCAAATCTAACTGGCATAGTCTTGAATCCAACTTCTCTTGGCACAGCAGTTTTCTGTTCCAACCACAGCTAAGTGACCAAGTTTGTAATCAGCGTATGGGTGCAGAAAACGTAAATTGCCATTTGGACTAACCTCGTTCATAAATATCAATTCTGCCCTACCGCCCTTTAAACAAACCACCCAAAATCCCACGCACCAGCCGCCTGCCTGTCGTTCCCTTCAGCTCTTTGACCACGGCAGATGCCAGCGCCCCGCCAAAGCTGTCGCTCGACGCACTGCGCCGTGACGTTGATTTGCCGACACGCCCGCCATCATAGCGCCGTGCTGCCTTGAACTCGCGCTCCTGTTCCTCGGCGCGCTCTTCTTCCGCCTCGGCCTCCTCTGCTGCTTTCGCCGCGGCATCTGCACGTGCACGTAGCACCTCATAGGCGCTTTCGCGGTCAACGGCCTCGTCATATTTTCCGGCCATCTCATTGCCCGACATCAGGAACTTGCGTGTTGGGCCGTCAATCGGTCCCAGTTGAGAGGAAGGTGGCCGGATCAATGTGCGCTCGACCACTTGCGGAATTCCCTTGCGATCAAGGAAAGATGTGACGGCTTCGCCTGTCCCGACCTCTTGAATGGCTTCGGCCGTGTCAAACGCCGGGTTGTCGCGATAGGTTTCTGCCGCGGTCTTGAGCTCTTTTCGGTCCTTCGCTGTAAAGGCCCGCAACGCGTGTTGTACCCGATTACCCAATTGGCCAAGCACGTCATCAGGGATGTCGCCTGGGTTCTGGGTGACAAAGTAGACACCAACCCCTTTGGACCGGATCAGGCGCGCGACCTGTTCGACCTTATCAACCAGTGCCTTCGGAGCATCGTCAAAAAGCAGATGCGCCTCATCAAAGAAAAACACCAGTTTGGGTTTGTCGGGGTTGCCGACTTCGGGCAATTCTTCGAACAACTCGGACAAAAGCCAAAGCAGGAAAGTCGCGTAAAGCCGCGGGCTGCCCATCAGTTGATCGGCGGCAAGGATGTTGATCTCACCCCTGCCCTCCCGGCTGCGCATCATGTCCGCCAGATCCAGCGCCGGTTCACCAAAGAGCGCTGATCCACCCTGATTTTCCAAAACTAGCAAAGCCCGCTGAATGGCCCCCACAGACGATGCCGCGACATTGCCATAGCGCAGCGAGAGGTCCTTGGCATTCTGACCAACCCAAACCAAAAGCGCCTGCAAATCCTTGAGATCAAGAAGCGGCAACCCTTCCTCGTCGGCCACGCGGAAGGCCACGTTCAGCACGCCTTCCTGTGCATCCGTCAGATCCATCAATCGCGCCAGCAAGAGCGGCCCCATCTCGGCCACCGTGGCACGGATCGGATGGCCCTGTTTGCCAAAGAGATCCCAGAAGGTGACAGGAAAGCTGTCATATTGCAGATCAAGCCCAATCGTTTCGGCCCGTTTCATGAAAGGTTCATGCAGTTTGAAATCCGCCGAGCCACTGACCGCGAGCCCTGACAGGTCACCTTTCACGTCAGAGAGAAAAACCGGCACGCCCGCCGCCGAAAACCCTTCGGCCATGATCTGCAAAGTCACGGTTTTACCCGTTCCTGTCGCACCCGCTATCAAACCGTGGCGATTGGCCTTGTCTAACAAAAGCGATTGCGCATGCGCATACCCTTCGCCGCCACCACCGATAAAGATACTCTCTGACATGACCAGTCCCCAAAATGTTTCACCCGCAAAGATACATTCTTAACGCTTACGTGCCAGCCTAAACGCTGCATAGGTCTGCATGCATTTGCCTGATCTATGCGTTCCTCCCTGTCAGACTGCCGTGCCTTCGGGCACGGCATTTTTCGTATACTTTTGCATGCCAAAATAATCACTCTTTCGTCATGTTTTCCCTGTTGACGGTCACATTTCCTTTTCGTAGCGTGCTGGCAATTAGTCGGGTAAGTCCGACAGGGAGAACATGAAGACGGGTCCTTTTATTGGGGCCCTTCTTCTTTTTTGAACCCCCGAAAATGTGAGCAGAGATTTGCCGAAGTTGGCTGAATTGGACTGTCGGCCCCGATACCGTCATGTTACCCAACAAGAAAAATGAGGTAGCTATGCGCAGTATCATCAAAGCTTTCGTCGTCATTGCGGCACTTACAACG
>CAYLMZ010000042.1:0-8620 GCA_964385035.1 uncultured Loktanella sp. | reverse complement strand
TTTATCAGTTGTTGCAAAATGACGAAGGTGTGTCAGTTGCGGAATTCAATCTGTTTCAACTGCCGCAAGACGGCCAGATCATCGCAGGTGCCAACATTGTGGTCCCGCTTGAAACCTTTCTGCCCGATGGTCTTACACTTGCCGTCGATGGTGAAAATGCCCGTGAATATCCCTTTCGGTTCTGCAACCGTGCTGGATGTGTCGCACGGATCGGTCTGACGCCCGACGAGGTCGCCGAGATGCAGGCAGGTGCCGCAGGTAGCATGCGTATCGTCCCTGCGGCAGCCCCGGACACAGAGGTCGTGCTGACGATTTCCTTGACCGGCTTTACCGCCGCATATGCAGCAATCACGCCGCTCCCCGCCGAATAGGTCCTAGCCTTACAAATTTCAGCCCTGATTTTTCCCAAATCAGACGTTAGACTGACGTCACGTTTGATCATGGGACCACGATGACAGATTTCATGCGCGATCTTGGCATCACGATGCTGGGGCACCTGCTTAGCTGGGAGTCCCGGATCATGCTGCTTTATGCAGCAACCACATTGGCGATTGTCTTTGGCCTCTGGCTATACAGGGGTCGGCCCGACACCTTCTGGCGTTGGACCTTTCCCAAACGGATCTACCGGCACAAATCAAACATCGTCGATATCCATATGTTCATCTTCAACACGCTGCTGGGGGTCCTCGGTGTCTTTGCGGCAATCGGGTTTTCAACGGCTGTCACAGTCGCAACGATGGATGTGCTTGGAAACTGGGTCGTCCAGCCCATTGTCGCGGAAATACCAACGCTTTGGCATACGGTTCTCGCGACGTTCCTGATGATCCTGACCTTTGATTTCTGCAAATATTGGGCACACTATCTGCATCACGAGAACCGCTTTCTATGGCCGTTTCATGCGCTGCACCACTCAGCCGAGGTCCTGACCCCGCTGACAGCCTATCGCAACCATCCCGTTTTTCTGTTTGTCAGATCAGTCATAACAAGCATCATCGTTGGAACAGTCGTCGGGATCATGCTGTTCTTTGTGATGGGCGAAGTCAGTGTCCTGACGATCGGATCAGCCAATGCCGGCTATGTCATTTTCAACATCCTTGGGTCGAACCTGCGTCATAGCCACATTTGGCTCAGTTATGGGCGGACGTTAGAGCATATCTTCATCTCACCGGCTCAACACCAGATCCACCATTCAAGTGCCGCGAAACACCACAACAAGAACTATGGTGAAGTCTTTGCTTTCTGGGATTGGATGTTCGGAACGCTCTATGTTCCGGCCGAACAGGAAATTCTTGAGTTCGGCTTGGCCGATGCCCAAGGAAACCCGATTGAACAGCCGCATCCCACGCTTGCGGCTGCCCTGTTTCACCCCTTTGTTGAAAACTGGCAGACATATATCGCTAAGGACACATCCAAGCGTATCGAACCGCAATGAACCGTGGTTTCTCGCTTTGGTTGGATGTTCTACGCGTCGCGGCCACGCTGGCAGTCGTCGTCTCTCACGTCGCCTATCCGCGCTTTACGAACGGTGATTGGCAAATCCTGCGGGATTGGAACATCGGCAGCGACGCCGTTATTGTGTTCTTCGTGATATCAGGGCTGGTCATCGCCTATGCAGCCGAGCGGGACAGCGACGGTGCGACCTTCGCGTTTCACCGCCTGACCCGATTGTGGTCTGTCATGCTCCCTGCGCTTTTGCTGACCTATGCGTTTGACCTAATAGGCTTTGGCATACGACCAGAGGCATATCCGGGTCCGTTCTTTCATGCCCAACCTTTCGATGAATTCATGTTGCGCGGCATGACATTCAGCAACGAATTCACGCTCTTTGAACGAATGCGTCTTGGCACCAACGGACCGCTTTGGTCACTCAGCTATGAAGCCGCCTACTATGCGCTGTTTGGTGTCGCAGTCTTTATGAAGGGGCCATCACGCATCATTCTGTTCGCAGCCCTGCTCTTGATCGTTGGCATCAATATTCTCTTGCTGATGACGTCATGGCTGATGGGCGTCTGGGTCTGGCGCATGATCAAAGCCGGATCATTCACGCCGCCGTCGCGTGTGCTCGCCTTGGGATGCGCTGTGGCCGGACCGGCCCTCTATGCGTTGGCGATTGCATCAGCGGTGCCCCCATTTCTGGCGGAAACAACAGCGGATCTGCTTGGCGTTCAGGATGGGCGTGCCGCTGTCGGCTTTTCAGACGAATTCATTTGGAACACGATGATTGGCGCTTTGACTATCCTGCATCTCTACGGCGTCAACGGCCTGTTGCGTCGGACAACTGCTAAGGGGGGGCTGGTGCGCTGGACAGCGGGTGCGAGTTTTTCGATCTATGTGACCCATTACCCTGCCCTGCATCTTCTTGACGCCCTTCTACCCGAGCCAATGGCCGGTCGCTATGCGGCGCTGCTGGTCGGCGCGCTGCTTGTGGGTTTTGTCTTTGCAGGAATTTTCGAGCGCAGACTTCCAGCGATCCGCAGCGCCTTGCGCCAATTGCCTGCCGCGCGCTCCTAGATCGCCTTCAATGCAAGAACGGCATTCAGGCCCCCAAATGCAAAAGCGTTTGAGAGTGCCACCTGCACCTTTGCCGTACGTGCCACATTCGGCACAACATCAAGCGCGCATTCCGGGTCGGGTTCCTCATAGCCGATTGTCGGCGCGATGACACCGTCGCGCAGGGCCATGATACAGGCCAAAAGCTCGACCGCGCCGGTTCCGCCTATCAAATGCCCATGCATCGACTTTGTAGAAGAGATCATCAACTGGTCCGCATGAGCACCAAAAACATCTGCAACTGCGGCACACTCTGTCTTGTCGTTGGCTGCCGTGCCGGTCCCATGGGCATTGATATACCCCACATCAGACGGAGCGATCCTGCCGTCAGTCATCGCGCCGGCAATGGCCCGTGCGGCCCCTTGTTTGGACGGCATCACGATATCAGCCGCATCAGACGACATGGCGAAACCGGCGACTTCGCATAAGATATTAGCGCCCCGGGATTTGGCGTGTTCATAATCTTCAAAGACGAAAACGCCGGACCCCTCGCCTTGAACCATGCCATTGCGTGTCGCCGAAAAAGGACGACAAGCGTCCTTGGACATGACCCGCAGCCCTTCCCACGCCTTGATCCCACCAAAGCACAGCATCGCTTCGGACCCGCCCGTGACCATGACCTTCGCCATGCCAGAGCGGACCATGTTAAAGGCTTGGCCCATCGCATGATTGGACGACGCACAAGCGGTCGCAACCGTAAAGGACGGCCCTCGCAGCTTCCATTCCATGGAAACATGGCTCGCCGCTGCATTGTTCATCAGTTTCGGAACGATAAAGGGGTGAACCCGGTTTTTCCCCTCTTCGTAGACGGCGCGGTAGTTGTCGTCCTGCGTATTCAAGCCACCACCGGAGGTCCCCAGAACCACGCCTGACTGGTCGGCCAGCTCGCCCGAAAATATCAGGCCCGACTGCCCGATAGCTTCGCGCGCTGCGAGCAAAGTAAACTGGGTAAACCGGTCATAGAGGGCAATTTGCTGACGATTGAAATGGGCCGTTTCATCATAGCCTTTGATCTGCCCGCCGATCTGGATGGCCAGTCGATCCACGTCGCGAATATCCAATGGGCCAATCCCACAACGCCCCTCGCGCATCGCCTCCAGTGTATCAGGGACATTCGCACCCAGCGGATTGATCGTCCCTGCCCCTGTAATGACGACGCGGCGCATTAGTCTTTTTGCTCTGCGACGAGTTGCTCAACCGCGGCGATGATGGCGGCAACAGAAGAGATATCAAAGGCGCTCGCTTGCGGGTCATTGGCATTGAAGGGCACCGAAATATCAAACCCTTCCTCGATTGCAAAGATGCTCTCGACCAATCCCATACTGTCGATCCCGAGATCTTCCAGCGTGTTCTCTGGTTTGATATCAGACGGCTCTAGCATGGCCTGATCTGCGATGATTGCGATGACCTGATCTTTGATGCTCATCTCTTGGCGCCCTTGTTGACTTGTGGCGTCATGTAGTGCGTTTCGATTGGTTTTGGAATGGGTGTCAGCGTTTCGTCAGGTCACGCAACAGGCGCGGCAGGCGACGCAAAGCTTTGTAGCTTTCAATATGGGTCTGCATCTTGGTTGCAGGATAACCCATCATCACGCGGCCCGCAGGGACATTCGACAAGACAATCGTGCCGCCGCCCAGAACAACATCGTCACCAACCTTGAGATTATCGGCCACACCGGCTTTGCCGCCCACAACTACCCGATCACCAATCACGGTCGAGCCCGCAACTCCAGCTTGAGCGCAGAGCAGGCAATGCTCACCGACAATCACGTTGTGGCCGACCTGCACGAGGCTATCAATCTTGGTCCCCTGCCCGATCTTGGTCGCCCGAATGGTCCCTGCATCGACGCAGGAGTTTGCGCCGACCTCGACATCATCTGCAATGTCGACTCCGCCAAGGGAATGTATCCTGTGCCAGGTCGGATCGTCAGGTGCTTGCATGTTAGCTTCGCCCAGACTTTCACGTGCTTTCTCCACATTTGCAGGCTCTGCCGTGACAAATGAAAACCCGTCCCCGCCAATCGTGACATTGGGTTGCAGGATCACCCGCGCCCCGAGCTTTGTCCCTTTCTGTAGGCGCACGCCTGCAAAAATCCGGCAATCCGCGCTGACCGTAACACCAGCAGCAACGCTGACGTGATCTGCAATATGGCACCGGTCCGCGATGACGGCACCTGCGCCCACAACCGAAAACGCGCCGATCGTAACACCGGTGCCAATCTGCGCTGTCGGATCAATGTGTGCCGTCGGATGAACACCTGCCGGCTCTGGCCCGGTATCAAGCATCTGTGTCAGGCGCGCCATTGCCAATCTGGCGCGTGGCGTAACAATGGCCGCCTGCAACCCGAGCTCTTGCCAATCTGCCCCGGGCCAGATGACAGCTGCGCGCGCGCTTCCGGCTCGCAAAGCCTCACCGTAAGCTGGTGACATAGCCAACGCCAACTGATCTGGTCGCGCACTCGCGGGCTCTGCGGCACCGCTGACGCGAAGATCAACGGCCCCAAGAGCCTCTGCTCCAAGCGCCGCTGCGATTTCCTTGATGGTATGTGCCATGCTGACCCCGGTCTCAATCCGTTGTCAGATTTAGCCCCCAACAGATCGAAGGACCA
This sequence comes from uncultured Loktanella sp., assembly GCA_964385035.1. Classification (GTDB taxonomy): domain Bacteria; phylum Pseudomonadota; class Alphaproteobacteria; order Rhodobacterales; family Rhodobacteraceae; genus Yoonia. Next base: position 3,462 of record CAYLMZ010000042.1, on the reverse strand, counting down.
CCCCTTCGCGCGCCAGAGCATTCCAGATCCGTGCGTCACGTCCATAAACGTCGCGCCGGAACTGTGTGCGCCCGTCAGCCTGTGTATAAGCTGTGCGGTAGATAATATGGACCGGCACCGGCTGCTCCAGATCGACGCGGCGTTCCCGACCAGTTGCCAAATGCGCCTGAAACACTTCCTCGGGGTTACCAACCTGTGCCGCAAGCAGCGCATAAGCAAATTCGAAAGGATCCGCGAGACGGACACACCCATGGCTGTAGGCGCGCACCTCACGGCCAAAGAGGCTCTTGGCAGGCGTGTCGTGCAGATAGATGTTGTAGCGGTTCGGGAACATGAACTTCACCAGGCCCAAAGCATTGCCCTGGCTGGGTGGTTCCCGCAGCGAATAAGGAAAATTGTCTTCGGTATAGGCTGAAAAATCAGCTGTCGTTCGGTCAACAACACGTCCGGAACGGTCTGTCACAATCAGGTTGCTGACGGCTTGCGGATTTTGCTGAAGTTGCGGCAGGTATTCCTTGGTGATGATCGAGCGCGGAACATACCAACTTGGGTTGATCACCATGAATTCCATGACATCGGAAAATTCAGGTGTCGCGCGATCATCATAACGGGCACCAACAACCGAACGCGTGGAAAAGGTTTCTTCGCCGCGATCGATGATCTTGGCCGTGAAGTCGGTGATGTTGACCCAGATATGTCGCTCTCCACGGGGGCGATTGATCCAGCGCTCGCGCTCCATTGCGACGATAATTGCGCGCAACCTTTGTTCAGGCGACTTGTTCAATTCTTCCAGTGTGCCACGCCCAGCCGTTCCATCAGTCGCAAGCCCGTGGGCAAGCTGGAACTGCTGCACAGCGGCAAACATGGCATCATCATATATTTGCGACGTTGTTGGCGCCAGAAAGCCCATCGCGATCAGGCGATTGCGCAGCGCCACAACGCCAGCACCACTGTCGCCCCGCTCATATTTGCCGCCGGGCACCGTGGGGCCCCAACCGCCAGAACCGATCAAACGCTCAAAGCGCATCTTCTCGGCCAGCAGGCGTGTGTATTCAGGGGAGGCTGGCGGCAGCGCACGCAAGAAAGCCGCAGGACTGCTTTGGGCAAAAGCCCGCAGCGTTCCCAGCGGAGACCGCAAAGGCACACGCCGATGGATCGCATCGTCAATCCGTGATGGGATCACGACACCCGTCTGAACGTCGCGTGCATAATCAAGAAACAGTCGGGTGATAGCCACCTCAAGCTGGCCTTGCTCTTGGGGGGTTTGGGCATTCTGCAACCGCGCCATCAGCGCGTCAGCGTCGTATTGATCGGCGGGCAGCCCATGATCATCGGCCGCCGCAAATGCCGCCAGAAGCGCGTTACGCCGCGCAGCATCACCGCGGGTGCTCCAAAGACCTTGAAAACCCCGCTCGCGGTAGAAGGTCGAAATGGCTTCATCACCCGAGGCCGCCTGTGCCACCGCCTGTTGGAATGGCGTAATCTGTGTTTGCGCCTGTGTGGGTGTAACTTGCCCCACACTCAAAAGCATAAATGCGCTGATGATCCATGCAAAAGCTGCCGGTCTCGTGGTATTCATGTCGCTCGTTCCCTGTCGCGAAATCGCAATTACTCAAAAAATGGCTTATGTGTCATCCATATCGCCCGCGTCGGGGCTGTCTATTGACATTCACGAGAGGTCGCATCGGAGCCACAGAGTGTTGCGCTGTTGCAAGCCAGCCCGAGTGACAAAGATGTCGCAACGTCATATCTGCGCGATATTTTGCCAATTTCCCACTTGTTAAGCAAAAAAGCGGTAAACAGCCCTTGGTCATCGATTCGAAATATGTCATAACCGCCATGCATCTGGGGAGATGAAGGCAACCAAGCTGTTGGAAAACAGCGTAGTCGAGCGACGGGACAGGCGCTAAGTACATGGACAAAAAGACCTCCTCTGGGTTTACCCGGCGTGGCCTTCTGGGCGCGTTTGCGGCAACCGCAGTAGCAGCAGCACCGACTTATTCGAACGCCGCAGGGTTCTTGCGTGGCGCCGGCGACATTCGCCGGATTGCGATGCAGAGTGGTCGCACCGGTGAACGTTTGAACACGATCTACTGGATCGAAGGCGAATATATTGGTGAGGCTGTGCGCGAAATTAACCTGCACATGCGGGACTGGCGCACAGGTGAAGCCGTCCAGATGGATTTGCGTGCAATTGACATCATGTCGGCGGCACTCAACCTCATGGACACGGACGAGCCCTATTTGCTTTTGTCTGGCTATCGTTCGCCACAAACAAACAATATGCTCCGCTCTGGTAATCGTGGTGTTGCCCGCAATTCGTTGCATATGACCGGACAAGCTGCTGACCTGCGCCTTACGAGCCGGACAACTGCGCAAATGGCAAATGCCGCACTTGCCTGTCGTGCAGGTGGTGTCGGGCGTTACAGCCGGTCCAACTTTGTCCATATGGACTGTGGCCCTGTCCGGAGCTGGCGCGGCTAAAAGCGAGGCCAACCCGAAGCCCCAGCGACCTCCCCTAGTCCAGAATGAGTGGCGCAATGCCGCCCTTGAAGTGCTGCCGCGTTGCAGCGCGCACCACATCCCATAGTCTGTCGTACATGACCGATCCGGCAGCACTGCGCCAAACCATCCCGATTGACCGCATCACGGTGCTTCGGCGAAACGGCTTCACCACCACATTCGACCCACGGCCATCAATCTCGGACCGCGCGTAGAGCCGGGGCAGAAACGCAAGTCCCATCCCCATCCCCACCATCTGACGGATCGCATCAAGGCTGGTTCCCTCGTAATCACGCGCGATAATTGCACCATGTTGGTGACAAAGTGCGGCAATCTGGGCATGCAGGGCATAATCCGGCCCGATCGACAGGATATTGAGATCCTTAAGATCTGCCTCGGTCACCTCATCACGTGCCGCCAAAGCATGATCATCGGGCATCGCCAGCAACAAAGGTTCACGAAACAGCCGCCGCGTTGTCAGGTCTGCCCCACCCTCCGGCAATTGAGTCAGGATCACATCGAGGCTTCCTCCCAGCAACTCACCGCGCAAATCACGCGGAGCGACTTCGCGGATATAAAGGCGTAACTCAGGATAACTCGCGTGCAACCGTTCAACGACATAGGGCATCAGATAAGGTCCAATCGTTGGCGTCGTTCCCAGCCTGATTGTCCCTGCCATTCCGGATTTTAGGGCGGCGGTCATGTCCATGATGCCGTGCACCTCGTCTACCGCACGGGCAGCACGCACCAACACCTCGCGACCCTCAGGCGTTAGCGTGACGGGACCCCGCCCACGCTCAACCAACAAAACGCCCAAAACCTCTTCGAGATTGCTGATCTGTAAGCTCAACGATGGTTGGCTGATTTTCATTGCCTCTGCGGCTTTTCGAAAATGGCGCACCTCAGACAAAGCAACGAAATAGCGCAACTGCCGTAAAGTCGGGGTCTGATCCAAGGTCT
>CAYLMZ010000041.1:0-18466 GCA_964385035.1 uncultured Loktanella sp. | reverse complement strand
TCTCACCCCAACGATAGCCGATGGAGCCATTGGGCGAGACGAGCGTGCCGCTCTCCTCGTCGAAGGCGACGGTTTTCCATTCGGGGTTATTCTCTTCGCCAAGCTTGCCGTCCAGGTCATCGGCGCGCAGGAAGCGGCCCGGCACAAGCGACCCGTCCTTTTCGTCCAGACGTACCAGCATCGGCATGTCGGAATACTTGCGGCAATACTCTTCGAAATACTCCGCCTGACGGTCGATATGGAACTCCCGCAGGATCACGTGGCCAAAGGCCATGGCCAGCGCCGCGTCGGTGCCTTGCTTCACGTTCAGCCAGACATCGGCGAACTTGGAGGCCTCGGAATAGTCCGGGCAGATGACGGCGGATTTGGTGCCCTTGTAGCGCACCTCGGTATAGAAATGCGCGTCCGGCGTCCGGGTCTGCGGCACGTTCGAGCCCCAGAGCAGCAGGTAGCTGGAATTGTACCAGTCGGCGCTTTCCGGCACGTCGGTCTGTTCGCCCCAAGTCATGGGCGAAGCCGGTGGCAGGTCGCAGTACCAGTCATAGAACGACATGCAAACGCCGCCCATCAGGCTCAGGTAGCGTGAACCAGCGGCATAGCTGACCATCGACATGGCCGGGATCGGCGAGAAGCCGAAGATGCGGTCGGGGCCATAGGTCTTGGCGGTATAGGCGTTGGCGGCGGCGGTAATCTCGGTCGCCTCGTCCCATGTGGCGCGCACAAAGCCGCCGGACCCACGCTTGGTGGTGTAGGACGCGCGCAGGATCGGGTCGTTCTGGATCGCGGTCCAAGCCTGGATCGGGGTCTTGGTCTTGCGCATCTCGCGCCAGATTTTCATGAGCCGCCCGCGGATCAGCGGGTTCTTCACGCGGTTCGCAGAATAAAGGTACCAGCTGTAGGACGCGCCACGAGCGCAGCCGCGCGGTTCGTGGTTGGGCAGGTCTGGCCGGGTTCGCGGGTAATCCGTCTGCTGCGTTTCCCAGGTCACGATCCCGGATTTGACGTATATCTTCCACGAGCACGAGCCGGTGCAGTTAACCCCGTGGGTTGAGCGCACCACTTTGTCATGACGCCAGCGATTTCTGTAGGTGTCTTCCCAACCGCGGTCCTCATTCGTGACCTGACCGTGGCCGTTGGCGAACTCTTCGAGCTTGTTGGAGCTCAGGAAGTTCAATCTGTCGAGCAGGTGGCTCATGGAATTGTCTCCTATTGGCTGCCTCTGCGCCGGGCGATCCGGCGCAGAGCTTGGTCAGTGGATCAGCAGGGAACGGGTGCGTTCTTGCGGCTGTAGTAGACCCAGGTGATCACGGTGCAGACCGCGTAGAACCCAAGGAATGCCCAGAGCGCGCCATGCGGGCTGCCAGTCATCGCGATCGAGGTGCCGTAGCTCTTCGGAATGAAGAAAGCACCGTAGGCTGCGATGGCCGAAGTGAAGGCGATGATCGCCGCAGACTCACGCTCGATCGTGCGCTGCATGTTGGCCGCTTCGAGGTTCGGCATCAGGCGCGGGATTTCTTGTTTCATGATCGAAGGGATCATCTGGAAGGTGGAGGCGTTGCCCACACCGGTCAGGAAGAAGAGCGCCATGAAGCAGGCGAAGAAGCCCCAGAAGTTGCCGTCAGCGGCTTCGGGAGTCGAAGGCAGGAAGGCAATCACACCGTAGACAGCGCCGATCATGCCGAGGAACACCCAGAAGGTCACCTTACCACCGCCGAACTTGTCGGAAATCCAGCCCGTGGCCGAGCGGCTCAAGGCACCCACAAGCGGGCCAAGGAAGGCATATTTCAGCACGTCCACTTCGGGAAACTGCGTCTTCATCAGCAGCGGGAAGCCAGCGGCATAGCCAATGAAGGAGCCGAAGGTGCCGACATAGAGTACGCACATCACCCAGTTGTGGTAACGCTTCAGGATGGTCATCTGCTCACCCACAGAGGCCTTGGCGTCCGCAATGTCATTCATGCCGAACCATGCGGCGATGGTACCGACGATCAGGAACGGAACCCAGATGAAGCCCGCGTTCTGAATAAAGAGTTGGCCGCCATCCGAAAGCTGCTGCGGCTCACCGCCCAGAGCGCCGAACACACCCATGGTGATTACGACCGGAACAAGGAACTGCATGACCGATACGCCGAGGTTGCCGAGGCCCGCATTCATGGCCAACGCCTGGCCCTTGACCTTCTTTGGATAGAAATAGGCAATGTTGGCCATGGACGAGGCGAAGTTACCGCCACCGAAGCCGCACATCAGGGCGAGGATCAGGAAGGTGAAATAGCTTGTTTCCGGGTTCTGTACGGCAAAGCCGATACCCAGGGCAGGCAGAAGCAACGATGCCGTGGAAATCGCGGTCCAACGGCGACCACCGAAAACCGGGATCACGAAGCTGTAGAAGATGCGCAGTGTCGCGCCGGACAGGCCCGGAAGCGCGGCAAGCCAAAAGCGCTCGCCAACCGAGAAGTCGAAGCCGATGGCGGGCATCTTGGCCACGACGACCGACCAAACCATCCAGACCGAGAAGGCCATGAGCAGGTTGGGAATTGAGATCCAGAGGTTGCGGGTTGCAATGGCTTTGCCCTTCTCGGCCCAGAATTGGGGGTCTTCGGGGCGCCAATCCGTCAACACATGACGGCTGCTGCCAGTTGAGGTGTCAGTGATCGCCATGGGTATATCCTCCCGTATTGGCGGTTTCGGGGGGCCGGCCGGAGCACCCTGCCCGGCCGGCCATGCATTCATTCGGCCGGTTGCTGGCTGCTGTTCGGCCCAAGCCGCGAGAGAGCGGTCTTGAGATCATCGAGATCCTTGAAGCGAGCGGTGACCATCAGTCCGTTACCCTTCTCGGCCAGCGCGACTTTCTCGGAGCCTTCGAAGATCAGTGCTAGTTCGGCTTCGGTCTCTTTCTTGCGGACCGCTTCGGCCGCGATGGCCTGGTCAACGGAGCTGAGGACGTATTCGTCGCCAAACCCGCCTTCAGGCTCTTTCAGCCAGAAGAAGCAGACGATCCACGAGATCAGCGCGCCGGTGGCGATGATGAAGAAGAAGGTCTGCGTGTCGACGAAGGTGAAGACGAACAGGTAGAACACCGCGCCCACGTTGCCGTAGGCCCCCGCCATGCCTGCGATCTGGCCGGTTACCCGGCGTTTGATCGACGGGATGATCCCGAAGGTCGCCCCTTCTGCACCTTGCACGAAGAACGAGCAGGCGATGGTGATGGCGATCGCGATGATCAGCGGCCATTCGCTGTTCAGAAGACCCATCAACGCAAAGCCGATGGCGATCCCCAGCATGTAGGCCAGCATCACGAAACGACGGTTTCCCATCCGGTCGGACACAAGGCCGCCCATCGGACGCGCGATCAGGTTGATGAAGGCGAAAGATGCCGCAATCAGACCCGCCACAACCGCCGTCAGCCCCCAGGTTTCCTGGAAGAACATCGGCAGCATCGACACCACAGCCAATTCCGCACCGAAGTTGGCGAAATAGGTGGTGTTAAGGGCCGCGACCGAGCTGAACGGGTACTTGTCGTCTTCCGGGACACCTTTGCGCAGGATCGGTAGGTTCGTGCGGATCACTTGCCAGACCTGATAGACCACCAGGGTCGCAATCGAGGCATAGCAGATGGTTGCGACGAACCCATCAATGTAACCCATCAACTGCACGCGGTAGACGAGGATCGACAGGATCCCGATCAGCGGCACAGTAAAGATCACCAGCATGGCCAGATCTTTGTAGGTCGACACTTCAAGCGCAGAACCTTTGGCCTTCTTGTGGGTGTCGGGGTTCGGACCATCGGTAATGGCGAACCAGTAGAACACACCGTAGGCCGCCATGATGATGCCGGACATCGCAATGGCATAGCGCCAGCCGTCGTCCCCACCGAACATGTTGAGCGCAATGGTCGGGATGGTCAGCGCAGCAGCGGCAGACCCGAAGTTGCCCCAGCCCGCATAAAAGCCTTCGGCAAAACCGATGTCACGCGGCTTGAACCACAGGGCTGTCATGTGGATGCCGACAACAAAGCCTGCGCCCACCGACGACATGATCAGACGCGACACGAACAGTTGCATCTTGGTGTCGCCAAACGCGAAGAAGAGCGTTGGCACGGCCATCACGACCATCAGGATCGAGAAAACGCGCCGCGGTCCGTATTTGTCCAGCGCAAGTCCCACCAGAATGCGGGCCGGGATGGTCAACGCCACGTTTGCGATGGCGAAGAGTTTGATATCGTCTCTGGTCAGCCAATCATTTGCCGCCAGCATCGAGGATGCGAGCGGTGCCATGTTGAACCAGACATAGAAGGTAATGAAGAACGCGATCCAAGTCAGGTGAAGCGCACGAATGGCGCGGTCCTGAACCCGAAAGAGAGTTGAGATTCTCATGTTGTCTGTCCCCCGGGTTTATTCGGCTGCCTGCATCGACGATGCGGGGACGTGGGTTGGAATGATGAGGATCGGGCATTTCGCACGGCGTGCAAGAAAGGCCGAGACTGACCCGAAGGTCATGTGGTCAAACTCCTCAGCGATGGCATCGAGCTTCTTGGTGATGAACCCGAAAGGCCCGCTATCGGACTGATGCGAGTGGCGCGCCATGACCAGAAGATCGGGCTGGCGTTCCTCTGTCGCGCGCAAGATCATTTTCCGGGCATCACCTTCGGCCAGCATGACCTTTGCGTCATACCCAGCCGCCATCAGTTCAGCGGCCGCCGCTTCGACGCCCGCTTTCTGATCTTGATATTGTTCGGTGAAGAGCTCGTCCGCGCCCGATGTGGCGCTCCCGATGTCTTCCACGACCGAAACCAGCGTAACGCTGGGTTTCAACGGTCCGAACATCTGTTGAATTGCGTCGAGCGCAATTCGCGCGTTGCGCGAATGGTCGTACGCAAGCATGATTTCCATAGGTCCCTCCGTTCTCGCGTGCCCAGATGCAGGCATCTTGCGCGTTGGGACCTGTGTGAGCGGACCAGTATCGTTTCTGGTTGATCTGGATCAAAATTCGGGTGAAAGTGTATTGAAATAAATGACTTATCAAGATTTGTCATTTCGACTGCAGTGCAGCATCAAACGAGCAGTCGAAACATATCAAGTCTATGATTGACATTTATCAAGACATTGATCCACACATATCAAGTGGAGTGAGCAGGTGTACCTTGGAATGCCCGAGTCGGATTTTCCGGATATTCGCGGTCTGCGTATTTTTGCAGAGATGAGCGACGAGAACTTTCTCGCGCTCATGCGCGGATCCTATGTCCAGAACTTCCCACCACAGATCGACCTGATCGAAGAAGGCGATCCGAGCGACTTTCTTCATATCGTTCTGTCCGGGTCCGTCGAGCTTTTCTCAAGCTGGAACAAGCGTGAAACGTCTATGGCAACAGTCCGCCCGGTCTCGACCTTCATCCTCGCAGCAACGATCAAGGACGCGCCGTATCTAATGTCCGCGCGCACGCTGGAGAAAAGCCGTGTGGCCCTTATCCCCAGCCAGGATGTCCGGGCCGTCTTCGAGATGGATGCGAAATTCGCGAGGAATGTCGTAACCGAACTCGCGCAGTGCTACCGGTCCGTGGTCAAGAACACCAAGGACCTGAAACTGCGGACATCGCTTGAACGGCTGGCAAACTATTTGTTGCGCCAGCAAAAGCGGGCGGGCGGCAGCGCCACATTCGACTTGCCGATCGAAAAGCGCCGCCTTGCCTCGATGCTTGGTATGACGCCCGAGAACCTGAGCCGCGCGTTCAAGAGCCTGCAATCCTACGGCGTAAACGTGACGGGCAATCACGTCGTGATCTCGGATCAGAAGGATCTCGAGACCTTCGCCAAACCCAGCCCCCTGATTGACGACTACAGAACATAAGGAAAGACTATGTCCGACAAGATGCCCGGTGCCGCCGGAGACCTCGCCCAAGAATTCCCACATATCTGGAATGCCTACCAAATGCTCGGTCGCGCAGTAGCCGACAGCGGTCCTCTGTCGGATCGTGAGCGCCGATTGGTGAAACTTGCCTTGTCCGTTGGTGCCGGGTCCGAAGGCGCGGTCCACTCGCATACGCGGCGCGCCCTGGCCGAAGGCGTCGAAAAGGACGCCCTTTTGCAGGTCGCGATGTTAGCGATTGGTCCGCTTGGGTTGCCGCAAGCCGTCGCTGCGAAAACCTGGATCGAAGACCTGATGGACTGACCTCTATGGCAGTGGGCTGACGCCCAGCACATGAGGGTGCAGCAAAAGAAGGCCGACCCACAGACTGAGCGCGGCAAAGATCCGAGCTCCGGTCATGGTACTTCGGACGGCGGTCGCAATCGGAGCACGCGCAACCTCCTCGAGTTGCGCATGCCACTCCTGCCCCATTTCGCTGCGTTTGCGACGGTCAATAATGCCGCCTCCCATGATGGCGAAGACGCCGAAGAACCCGAACATGATGACATGGGCCAAATCACCGTTTGGCACCAGATGCGAAAGCGCCCAAAGCGCCAATGCGGCCAGCAAGGGATGGCGGAAAACACGAACAAGACCCGGTTCCATCGGATCAAAGCGCTCATTCTCCAATCCTCCGAAAGAGAGCGGGTTGGGACGCCCCAAAGACAGGCAAAGGATCAGGCAAACGAACAGCATCGCGAACAGTGGCACGAGGGACTGCCATGGCGCCCAATGCCACAAGACAACATAAGGCGCGTTCCGGGCCGCAACGATAAGCCACGCCAAGACCAGCACCGAAAGGGCGGAGTAGCCGATCAAGAAGCCGCGTGGGCCAAGCCAAACGACGAGCCGTTGCTTGATCGGAGGGCGCACCGGCAAGGAATGGCTGAGCATGAACATCCCAAAAGCCAGCGCGAAGCCGCCCCATCCCATCCCTAGGTGACCTCTTTAGGACGCAGCAACAATGGTCCATAGAGAAAGGCAAATCCAAGAAACGCCCCCATCCAGAAGAAAGCCGAAAGCGAAAGCAAGACGCTGGCCGCGTCCGGCCAGAAACCGGCACCAACGCGCGTCAGCGTGGACGCGATCATCATAGAATATAGAGTGAATGTCCCAGTCGATGCCGCCAAGGCTTGGCCCGTATGCCCAAGCGTCGCCCGCGTCATCACCGCCAGCGTCATCAGCCCAATTGCTCCAATCGTCCATACATGTAAGGCCGGCGCGGCCGCCAGCGTTTGAGGGAACAGGATCGCCAGACCTTCGAATGCCGCTCCCAGCGGCACGAACAGATAGGCGATGTGCAAGACCCAAACCAACGGCTCTGCTCCCGTCGCAACGCCGCGCCAGCGCATCATTCGAAGAAAATGAAGGCCAGCGACGCACAGAAGTGCCAGAGCGGTCCCAGTCCAAGTCGGCACCGCAACCCAAAGCGACATCGTCGCGATCAGTGTCAGCACTGCGATGCGGTCGAGACGTTGCATCGGGGGTGTTGGAAGTCGCGCATCGCCGCGTTTGGCCAGCCAGTTCCGCGTAAACGATGGAACAATGCGACCGCCAATCAATGCGATGAGGACAACCGCGGTACCGAGGCCGATGCGCAAGCCGAACCCGTGGGCCGCATAATCTCCTTGCGCCGCCTCCCAATGGAACAAAGCATTGGCGAACAGAAAGGCCCCCAACAAACCGACGATGACAAGATTGCGCCAGTTCTTGCCCGCGATGATCTCGCGGGACATGGCTAGTCCCAGCAAGGCCATGAAGCTCAGATCTGTGAGAGCCACCAAAACCGGCGAGATCCCTTCTGACATCAGCACGATAAGGCGCCCCGCCACCCACAAAAAGAACAGTCCCGCCAAGGGCCATCCTACAATCGGCATCCGCCCCGTCCAATTCGGCACAGCCGTCATCATGAAACCTGCGATGACCGCGCCGAGATATCCGAACAAGAACTCATGCGCATGCCACAAAACCGGGTCAAATGCGGACGGGAGACGCAATGTCCCGAAAAACGCCATCATCCAAAGGCACATTGCCAGAGAAGCCCAAAGGCTTGCGCCGAAGAAAAACGGGCGGAAGCCGTATGAAAAAAGGGCTGGTCCGGTCCATGCTCGCATACGCTGGGTGGTGGTCGTCATTTGTGTCCATAGCGTTTTTCTGCCATGCCGATTGGCGGCAGCACATCAATTCGCTTTCCGCCATAGTTGATCATGCGGCACACGATTCTTTCAGTCGGATGGTCTAGCTTGTCCGGCTTTTGAGACATGTGGCCATGATCCAAGTCAAATTCCTTTCCGACAGCGTAAGGTCCAACCACAAACCGCCGGGATGAACTGCTCAACGGCCACGTCTTCTACAGCCTTCGGGAAGCGCAAATCCTGATCGAACAATGGAGGAAACACTACAACACGAAGCGACCACACAGTGCATTGCGCTACCGCCCTGCAGCCCCCGAAACCATCCTTCCGATGGACCCGAGGCCGGTCATGCACTAACGCTCAAACCGCACCATACAGGTGGGGCTGATCAAGTGGATCAACGCCGATTGTGGTAATTTGAATAGGGTGGTTCCTCTCATTGGCAGACTTTGACACCTGCGCTATGGCGCATCGCGACGCCGGTTGGAGCAGGAGCTATCCACCTCATCAGCTTCCCGCCGCGTCCGTCGAAGCCCTCACCCTTTGAACACTGCCTATTTTTTTTCTGTCGGCAACGTCTCCAGTGTAAACGGCCTTCGCGGCGTGCCACCAACGAGTAACTGAGCAAATGCTCTGTAGTTTGGCTGGTAGAGCAAATCACGCGGATCAAGCTCTGGCAGCTGACGAGCCAAGAGGGTGATGTCGAGCGGGCCAACACGGAATGCGATCTGCGAGCCGACATTGCCCATGATGGCTGCAAGCACATCGTCCTCGTTCTGCCCAAAATACTGCTGGGCCAGAGTCACCGCGATGCCGTACTTGCGGATCTCCGAGAGCAGGTCGGCGAACGCCTCAGTGGTGAAGCTGTGGAACTCATCGACATAGAGCATGAAGGGCCTGCGCGCGTCCGCATCAAGGACCTGCCGCGTAAAGCCCGCATGCAAGCTGCTGGCCAGGATCAACCCACCGAGCACTTTGGCGTTGTCATTGCCCAACTGCCCCTTGCTGAGATTGACGATCAGGACCTCGCCGCGATCCATGATCTGTCGCAACCGCAAGGGTGTCTCGGGCTCGCAGATGGCCCGGCGTACGAGAGGATGGGCAAGGAAGGCACCAAGCTTGTTGGCAATCGGCGCAACGCCATCGACCGAGGTCATGTAGTTCATGGCGCGGAACTCGGTCTGCCAGAAGCTCATGACCTGCGGATCGGTCACGCGCGACAGAACGGCATTGCGGAACTCACGTTCGAGATAGAGGCGCATGATGTCCCGCATATCCGGGTCCGGATACTCCAGAAGCGCGAGAATGGCATAGCGCAGAAGATGCTCCATGCGCGCACCCCAGGCGTCGGACCATTGCTTCTTGAGCGCGTCGATCAGGCCAGCGCAGATCAGCGGGCGCAACGCGGCCCCGGCTCGGACCAGCGGATTATACCCCAGTCGACATTTTGGATTGGCGGGGTCCCAATAGTGGCAGGCGCTGTGCAAGACGCGGCTCAGATCGCCTGCGAGGTCTCCATGCGGATCGATCAGCATCCCCCCCCTGCCCTGCGCAATATCCTGCAGGATTAGATTGTGAAGCAGCGTCGACTTTCCGGTCCCGGTTTGCCCAATGATGAAGAGGTGCTGCAACCGGTCCTGCAGGGACTGCCCCACCGGGAAGGACCCATAGCGCGCATAGGCCATGCCAAGCGTTGTGATCTCTTCGTTATGCGGTTGCATCGTCTCACTATGCCAAATCAGGGCGGCAGATCATGACCTGCTGAACCGCCCGAATGGGCCCACGAGGGGGGCATGGCAAAGCCCGTGCATACGATAGACTGGCTCTGGAGATGTCGCCTTTCGCGGGGTGCGCCGGACATCGGGTCCGGCGGCCACCCCAACGGAAGGAGACATCATGGGAGATCTTTTGGGAGAGGATCGCGACGACCTCGGAACCGTCCCGAGCTGCTGCAGCTGCCAATCAGAACTGGTGGTCAAACAGGCCACGCTTTGTTGGAACCTGCAATCAGGCAATTGGGAGATCGAAGAGATCGTCGGATCACCAAAATGCCTGGCCTGCCAGGCTAACACCGAACTGGACTGGAAGACTGCCAATGCAGCACTGCCGGTCAAACGGATACGCGAGCTCAATGATCGCTTTCGCATGTCGCAGTTGGGCAGCGGGACGGTCCTGGTCACGAACGGGATCGAAGCGCTGGGGCCAGAAGATGTGGCCGAGATCGCAGCCCGCGTCCGCGCCTATGAGGCGTTCACGCCGGAATGCGATCCCTGGGGCGAGCATGACTTCGGTCTCTTCGAGCACAAGGGCAACAAGATCTACTGGAAGATCGATTGCTATGACCGCTCACAGACCATGGGATCGCCCAACCCCGCCAATGCAGGCGTGACCCATCGTGTCCTGACCATAATGCTCGCAAGCGAGTATTGAGACAGACCGCCCAGCCCCGCTGGGCGGTTTCTTCGTGGTGGCCGCAAGTTGAGGACCCTTGGCCCAAAAACGAGATCACGCATCTCGATCTGCGCAAGCCCCCCTGCTGTGGACAACGCCCCCTCGGGGAGGACTAGCAATAAGCGGGTGGAAAGCGGTATTCTGGATCTTGCATGACCGGATGGTAGCGTTGCGTCTTTCCCACGAGATCGGTCTTCCGCTGCTCCGGAAGGGTTCCACCCTTCCGGCGAAGGCAAAGCGGCAAGACCCGGTCTCGCGGTCGAGAGGCGCGCGTAGCGAGATGGCAGATAAACTTGGGGGCCTTGCGCCTCCAGGAGGCGTGCATTCCGCGTCCCGCGCGGACCCTATCAGCCCTTAAGACCAAGTTCTTATGACCACCCAATTTGCGCAGGATTTGCGCCTTGCCCGCAAGATCGCGGGCCTCACGCAGCATGACTGCGCGACCCTTATGAACTCCCGCCGCAAGCAGATCAGGTATCTCGAGACCGGCACGAAGGTTCCAAGCCTCGATGATCTCTTCATGCTCTCGGTGATCTACAACCGGACCTTCGAGGATCACTTTGCCGAGCGCATGCGCGCGGCCCGGGCAACCGTGCGTGCGGGCCTGCCCCAACTGCCCGTCTCGGCGGGGCCAAAAATGCTGGCGCGGCAACGGCAGTTCACCCTCGACCGGATCGAGGCCGATTTACTCCGCGAACCGAACCCTCATGGCGATTAGGCTGCTGGCCGTCTCCATCGTCAGCGGACGCGTCGGCTTCGTGGTCTTTGATGGCGATCAGCCAACGGACTGGGGCCTGTCGAAGAAGGCGGCGCAATCCCCAGACGATCTGGCAGACGTCTTGAGCAAATGGCTCACAAAGTATCGCCCACTGGCCGTGGTCTCAGAGCAATTGACGCCCGGGACCCGGAAGCGCGGCAAGACAATCGAACTTATCGCGGCACTTGCAAGCCATCTGGCATCTGCCGAACTGCTTCATGTGCGGATCGTGCGCGAGCGCCCTTACAAGAACAAATACATTGAGGCAGATCGCATCGTCGCGCGGTTCCCCGACCTTGCGCCATGGAAGCCGGTCCGGGAACACTTTTACGACAACGAACCCGCAAACACAGTGATCTTCGAGGCCATTGCCCTCGCCCTGCAGGTCAGGCGCGATCCGACCCGCTATCTTGCAAAGGCGATGGGCTAGTGCATAGGGCGGCAGCCTACGCTGCCGCCCTATTGGTTGTCATGCCGTCAGGTCGGGCGTCCAGTTGGCCAGCCGCAGACCGTCTTCGGCTGAGAGCCCATATGCCGTCTGTGTCTCCTCGGAGGCGATGAGCTCTTCCAGCTTCTCGGCCTTTTCGCGCTTTTTGAGCCGCGCGAAGGTGGTGGCACTGGGATGGGCCGCGTCAACCCCAAGGAACGCAGACCAGCGCTCCTCCAGATACCCCGCATTGACACGCCCGAAGAAGTTCTCCGCCGTGGGCTGCCAAAAGGTGCGTAGGTCGGGCTGGACGATGCCGTCGATCACGTCCGCCATGGCGTCTGACGGGTCCACCAGTGCTGCCAGAGCACGGATCAGGGCGTCCTTGCGCTTGGCCTTGGATTGCTTGCGGAACCGTTTGAAGGAGGCCGCAACATCCATCTCAGCGACTATCTCCCTGCTGAGCGCCGTCTTCAGGCGCGGATCAGGGGCATAGCCGGTCTCCGTGGATGGCGCGATCTCCACTGGGTCCGTCCGAAGCGCAAAGGCCCGTTCGAACCCTGTCCTGCCGCTCAGTTGAAAGGCCAGCAGATCAAGAAGCAGATCACCCTGATCCAGCAGAGCCGATTGCCGTGCGCCCCGCGTCACCGCCGCCATGTCGCGCAGGAGCGCTGCTGAGAATGGGCTGCGCGGCGGCTTGCTGTCCGTATGACGTGAAGCCTGCAGCACACCCACGTCAATCGCGGCTGCCCTCTCGGACGGTCGCACCAGACCAAGCGTCGCCTGCAGGACGCCGTTGTGATCGACATGCGCGATCAGCCCGGCATGGCGCTTCTGGGTCTCGGTGAAGGTCCCTTCTTCCTTGAGGTCCAACGCGGCCAGTTCCGCGGCATCCGCCTCCGAGAGGTCGTTCATCTCGGCAGCCTCCGCCAGAGCCTCGTGCCTTTCGTTTTCGGCTTCCGACAAAACACCGGGTTCAGGATAGAGCCGCGCGCATTTGAGCGCCTCGATCTCGTAGTAGCCCAGATACGCCCCCGGCGCGGTCTCGGCCCAGAGCCAGCCGTCCCGGTCCCGCAACTCGGCAGCTGCCTTGGCGAGGGTCTCGGCAAAGAGACGATCCAGCAGGTCCGGGTCTGTCCAGTAATCGGCTTCGGCAAAAAGATCGGTCGTGATCTGCCCGCCTGCCTCGAGATAGGCCGCGCGCCCGACAAAGACCGCACGGCGATCCGTGCTGGCGATCGCCCTTGGCTGCAGCAGGGACTTGAGATGCCGCTCGCTTAAGGGATTCCCGCGCACCTGTTCGAGCACCTCAAGCGCCCGGGCACCATCATTGGCCACCGTAAAGCAAGCCGCCGCCCCCAGCGTGATCTCATTGGCCCGGAGGGCTGCGAGGACAGGCTCGGGCAAACCGGCAAGGGCCAGCCGTCGGTAGACATGCGCCTCGCTGGCCCCGAAGGCCAAGGCAATTTCGGGTACAGTCGCCCCGCTCTCGGAGAGCTGGCGATAGCTTTCGATTTCATCGGCGGGATGAAGCTGAACCCGCTGATGGTTTTCGGCCGCTGCCCAGTGCCGAGCGATTGCTTCGTTTGGTGCAATCTGCACGGGCACCACACTGAAGCGTGGATCATCCTGCAGTTGGGCGAGCGCCCTAAGACGTCGCCCGCCACCGACAATGGCAACCCGACCGTCCGGGTCCTTCAACCCCGCCAAGTTCTGGATCAGCCCAAGGGCACGGATATTGGCGGCAAGCTGGTCGATGCCCTCCGGCGTGACCTCTCGGCGTGGATTTAGCTCTGAGAGATAGCAATGCTCAAAAGGCACCATCTCGAGGATGGGATCGTCTTGTGTCTGGTCTTTCATGGGAACCTCCAAAGGTTGCGTTGAATGGAGAGGCCCGCCTGTTTTGGCTTTGAAAGGGCCTCGTCCTTTCGAAGGCAGAACAGGGCGGCCACGCCGTCCCTGTGGTCCGGACCAGCGGGGTCAACCGGTCGGGCGGCAAAGTCTGGGAGGGACCCGGCTGAACGCAGCTTCAGACGGGAGGACCCGGAGTTTGTCCCCCGACGACGCGCAGCGGCGCTTGCCGGTTGAGGCCGGTGGGCCGGACTGCCAGGAGCGAGAGGTAGGGAGAACCGGGGGCTCGCTTGGGCAGCTCAGCGTTGACAGGTCGCAACTATAAGTTGCACGCTTAGTGCTGGGAGCGAGGTCGGGAGGATCGACAATGAGCTTGAAGACTTCGAACTACGGTACTGCGCGCAGCATATTGGGACTTGGCGAGACCCTGCTTTGGATTGGGATTGGGCTGGGTATCTTGATCGCGTTGGTCTCAGCGGGCGTTGCGTCGGGCGCGTTCGCCGGCAGCAGTATCGCTGCCCTTATCCCTGGCCTGATATTTTCGCTCATCTGCTTTGTGGGCATTGTCTTTGTTCAGATGGCGAAGGCGAGCGTCGACACAGCGGATTACACCTACCAGATGCTCGGGATCGCGCGGGATCAGTTGGCGGTCTCGAAGCAGGCGCTTGGAGGCCCCGAGGTCGAAGCCTCCTTCCGCCGATCGTCTGATGCGCAGCCATCGGCGAGAAGTTCAAACGGCGTCACAACAAGCGAGCTCAGCTTTCGCCCGGCACGGGAAGAGCCCAAGGAGACGAGCTGGGACTACCGCGATAGCCGGATCAACTACACAACAGATTGCATGTATCTCGTTGAAGGTCGCAAATTTGAGACCTTGGAGAAGGCAAAACTATTCTTGGATGGCCAGGCCGTGGGGCGCTCTGAGCCATGACCCCCATACTCACCCCCAACCCCTATGGGGGTCCAGTATGGGTGTATGTCCGCGCCCATAGCTGGACATGGCCGAACGCAGTCAAGGTCGACTTGGGCCTGACATCTCTCCTTATCCCTCGAGATATGCAGCCGATGCCCCTTACGGCTGAGCCCAAAAGCCCTTCCGCCCTTTTGGCCTTGGTGGCCCAGTTGCGGAGCTTTGCATGAGAGCCTCGGTTCACCATAATTCGATCAGGAAAGGACTGATCTTCAAGACCACCTATTACGAGGTGAGCCTGGAGGTCTCCTTCAGTCATGAAGAGATGCAGGTGATCCGCGAGCGCAAACTGGCGAAGACCAAGTTGATGGATCGTAGACCTGCCACCGCGCGCATTGACGACCGTGACGAGCTCTTCGCGCTCCATCTGAGTGATCTGATGAAGCCGCAGCCCGATCGGTTTTTGTGCAAAACACCGTCCGAGGCAAAGATCTACGAGGACCATCTGATGGCGGCCCTGGCCCAGGTCAAACTCTGGATTGGCGACAATGCAGAGGTGGGTGCGTCCAGAACGGTTGAGTTCTAGTGGCCGGCCGATCCGCCAGCGAGAGTTTTGAAGGCAGCATCATCATTGGCGCCGTGATCCTCGGCGGCCTTGTGATGGGGGCCATTCTCCTCACGCCCTTCCTGATTGTCGGCGTACCGGCCTATATCGGCTACCGCATCTGGTCCGACAGTCCAGCGCGGGCCGAGAAGCTTGCCCGGCAGGAGACAGAAGCGCTGTACAACCATGCGGTGAACGGGCGCGTGCAGCTGAGCGATGCGGAGATCGAGCGCGAACTGACCAAATCCTGGCCAAGCGACATGCCGACGGCACTGCGGATCCAGCTTCTGGACCTGGGTCGCACCCTCTTTGAAGCAGAAGGTCTCAGCCCAGACATCCCGCCCATGCCTGCCCTTTGCAATAGCCTCGAAGGTGGCCGATACCGGGATCACCTGGCCCGCCTCGGACAAGCCCGCAGTGACCGCGGCATCTCGATTGCGGCCCTCGAGACGATCTCCCAGGCTTTGGCCCCGATCGCGCAAGCGGCCCCACCCATCGAAAGCGACGTCCTGGTTGAGATCTCCCAATTCCTGGAGCCCCTGGGCCCAGTTGTTGAGGCCGTGGTCGCGCCCTTCTTTGAGGACACGCCCTACATGCTCTTCAAAGAGCTGCGCGGACAGATCGATGCCAATCTGCGCGCCACAACGCGTACGGGTCGTCCGATCTATCCCCGCGACCACAAGGGCGATGGGCTCGTTCACACCTATCTCAGAGGCACGATCCTCGAAGAGGTATTCCGGCTGCGTACGCCCTTTGCCATTCCGGAGGAACGTCGGTTTGAGCATGTCCATATGGTCGCCGGCAGTGGCCATGGCAAAACCCAGACCCTGCAATACCTGATTGCCCAGGATCTCCCCCATGTCGCGTATGGCGATCGATCTGTGGTCGTGATCGACAGCCAGGGCGATCTCATTGAGACGATCCTGCGCCACGCCGGCCTGCCGCCCGATCGGATTGTCCTGATTGATCCTGAAGACATCGAATGGCCGGTCAGCCTCAATCTCTTCTCTGTGGGCCAGGAACGGCTTGAGGGCTATACCGCGCTTGACCGCGAGCGGCTCTCAAACTCGATCATCGAGCTTTATGACTTCGTGCTTGGCTCGCTTCTGGGTGCCGGCATGACCTCCAAGCAATCGGTCGTCTTCCGCTATATCACCCGGCTGATGTTCCACATCGAAGGGGCTACGATCCACACGCTGAGGGATCTGTTGGAACCCGAGGGCACCGATCAGTTCCAGGATGAGATTGCGCAGCTTGATGGGACCGCCCGCCGCTTCTTTGAGAGCGAGTTCAACAGCAAGGAGTTTGCCACAACCAAGACCCAGGTCTTGCGTCGCCTCTACGGAGTTCTGGAGAACCAGACCTTCGAGAGGATGTTTGCCAATCCCGAGACCAAGTTCGACATGTTCACTGAGCTGAACGCTGGCAAGCTCATTCTGATCAACACCTCGAAGTCGCTTTTGAAGGAACAGGGCACGCAGATATTCGGGCGCTTCTTCATTGCCTTGATTGCTCAGACAGCCCAGGAACGCGCGACACTGCCCGGTCGGGACCGACTGCCCGCTCATATCTACATTGATGAGGCGCAGGACTATTTTGACCAGACGCTGGGCGTGATCCTGAGCCAGGCCCGCAAGTACCGCGTGGGCATGACCATGGCGCATCAGTACCTGGGACAGCTCACCAGCGGTCTCGCGGACGCGTTTGACGCCAATACCGCGATCAAGCTGGCGGGTGGGGTCTCGCAGAAAGACGCGCGGAGCCTGGCAGGTGCGATGAACGCCGATGCAGATCGGATCACGCAACTGCCCAAGGGCACGTTCGCCACCTCGATCAGAGGCCTGACCCGTCGCGCGGTCCCGTTGTCGTTCCCGTTTTTTGTCCTGGAGAAGCGCCCGAGAGCGGATGCTGAGACCCTCGCCGCGATCAAAGACCACAGCCGCCAAGCCTATGCGGCCCCATGGTCGTCCAAGGATACCGGTGCTGCTCAGCGAGAAGACCCGATCGAGGGTCCAAACGAAGAGACTGGGCCTGATGATCCACTTAAACCTTCGTCGGAGCTCTGATCCTGCCTAGCGTGCCGACATGGCACAGACCGACAGCATAGGCCGCGCAACGTTTGACTGGATCGCACCACGCAGTGACGTCGTGCCGACCACGCGCGACCAGCGCTGGATGACGCATATCGAGCGCCATGGGCCATTGTCTTCCGAAGACCTCATCGCCTCGACCTCTGACACCCATCGCTGCAAGGACAGCGGTCTGCGCCGCTTACAGGCTTTGCGAGCCGCAGGACTGCTGCGACTACCCGAGCAACAGCGCACCTGTGTGCGGGCGGAGTTCAGGCCGTATGTGTATGACCTCAGTGTCCAGGGCAGGTCCTATCTGGTCGACCTTGGCCTGGCTGAGCCGACAATTCGGCCGACGGGGCATTGGTGGCATATCTTCGAGACCGCGCGGTTCACGGCGCGGGTGGAGTTGGACGCGCGGAGCAAGGGTTACCGATACATTGCGGCCCATGAACTGCCCGGCAACCTTGCCAGCCTCGCCATGCTCATTGGGCGCCAGCGGCTGATCCCTGACCAGCTCTTTGCCATCGACTATGGCGGGCTCTTCCGCGCCTTCCTGGTCGAAGTGGATCGGGGCACCGAGCCCATCGCCAGTGCAAGTGCGCGGAAGAGTTGGGTATCGGCATTGTCGCTCTATGAGCGCGCATTCGCATCTGACCTGCCAAACAGACACTATGGCCTCAAGGCCCCTATTCACCTGATCTGGATCCTGAGCACACCGGCCCGGTGCGGGGCGTTTGAACGCCTGCTTGCAACGCAAGCAGGCGACTTCCGGCGCCGGGTCATTGTTGGCGTGACCGAGGCCCCAACTCCAACCCGCGTCTTGGCTGTTTAGCTTGCCCACGAAATGGGCGGCCGAGGTGTGCACCCCCGACCGCCCGGCTCCCATCAGGGAGTGTCGTCAGGTCGCGTCTCGGCGATCCAATCGATCTTGAAGCCAGTCAAGCACTTCCTGCTCGACCCAGCCCACCCGGTTCGGGCCAAGGATTATCCGCTGTGGGAACTGCTTGGCCTTCTCCAAACGCGCTATGTGTTGCGGGGAATACAAAACCAACTCTTTCAACTGGCGCTTCGATAAGATCCTCATCGCGATCTCTCCATAAATGAAGAGCATCGCGATGCCCTAAGGTTGACAAAACCTAGGCAGCACAATTGTAGCGTCAGGACGGGCCATCACTCAAGTAGTCAGCAATCGCACCACACATGCACACTGCAATCCAATGAAGAGCACGAAATGAGGTGGACCAAATGGGGGTCCAAATTCAGCCACCCCTAAATATCCAAATAAAATCAAGAGCTTGTAAAGCTTATTGGTGCGGTCGAGAAGACTCGAACTTCCACGGGAGTTACCCCACAGCGACCTC
>CAYLMZ010000040.1:0-18774 GCA_964385035.1 uncultured Loktanella sp. | reverse complement strand
GGTCATAGCGCGGCATGGAGGTGTGCATCATCTCGACCGCGCAGCAGGCCAGACCAAAGGTCATCCAGTGCAAGCTGCCCGTCCGTGCCCAGTTGATGATGTCGGCGGTCGATGTGACAAGGAACCCCTTGTCCTGAAGCTCTGAATTGATCAGCTGCGCGCCGTGTTCCTTGTCGGCGCCAACGGATGTCCCTGTCATTACTCCCATTCCAGCGCCCCTTTCTTCCACTCATAGGCAAAACCGATGGTCAAAACGCCCAGAAACACCATCATGGACCAGAAACCGACCATGCTCACCTCTTGGAAGGCGACAGCCCAAGGGAACAGGAAAGCGACTTCAAGGTCGAAAATGATGAAAAGGATTGCCACCAGATAGAAGCGCACATCAAATTTCATACGCGCGTCATCAAATGCGTTAAAGCCGCACTCATAGGCAGAGACTTTTTCAGGGTCGGGGTTTCGGACGGCAACGATGGCGGCTGCGATGATCAGGATCAGGCCCAGGGCAATGGCAAGGCCCAGAAAAATCAAGATCGGCAGGTATTCAGCAAGCATTTCCTGCAAGGGGTGTTCCTTTCGGCTCGATGTACACGTGTGCACACCGGATGTTGGCTGATCGCTGCATAGCCAAGCCGCCTGTCGTGGTCAACCAACGCTGGTGTCGCAGCGCCTCACTTTTTGGGAATTATCAGCGGAAAAACCGCGTCCGTTTGCCGGATCAATCGACCATGGGCGCGCGCGGCGAAAACACCAGGCCAGCCGCAGCAACCAAAGAACCATGATGCGCCGTGCCATTGGCCCGTGCATCGCGGCCAAAGATCAGGTCGGTCATCTCTGTCAGGTTATCGGCCTGCTGGTCTGTCAGCCAGAACATCAGATACATGCCGAGTGTAAAATCGCCGGGCATGTCGCGAACCTCTACCGAGCAACCCGCGTCGGCTTTTTCAAAGCTCATCGACGTCACGGTCACAGCCCCTGTCCGGGTCAAAAGCATGACGTCATGCCGCGCCTCATCGCTGTCCAGAACCTTGGCGTCGACACGCACACATTCATCAGGTGTCGCCCCTGTTGCGACGGCAACATCGAAGAAACCTTTGTCATCGGCAGGACCGGTCAGGACCCGACCGCGACGGCTAGCCGGACGCAAAGTGAGTTGCTGGCGGGCTGTGGCAACACTGCAAGACAGAATCTGACGCTCGATCAGCACCCGTTTCAGAGTGGGGCCTGCGTAGACCATGCCGCCCAAAACAATCTGCAACAAGGCAACCATCACACCTGTCAAAGCTACAGCGAATCCGATCAACAAGGCCAAAGCGCCCGACTGCTGGTCCACCGGCGCCCAAAGCGAAATGATTTTCAGAACAGGCATCATTGCAACCAAGGCCGTCGCAGCGATGGACAGCGCCAAAGTCTCAAGCGTGACGTTCGGAAAAAACACGACATGCGAGACAAGCATGCCGGCAAGCCCCAAGGCGGCAAGGCTAGCGTGTGCGGCCGAAAGAACATCCGGCTGGGCAAATGACAGGCTCAACAACACAACCATCGGCACCGCAATGGCCACCGCCAAAAGACGACGCAAACGCATGACGCGGTAGGTGATCTGATCAAATGTGGGCCACTGAAACTGCATGTCGGTCTCCAATCTGTCACCATGATCGTTACAAAAGTGTTCAGAATTGAGACGGGAATGGGGCATCAGCCGCCAGATTTCAGGGCCCAAGCAGGTTTTCGCCGATCAAAAAAGGCGGAAATGCCTTCTTTTGCCTCATCAGACTGCCATTGTGTGACCAAAGCGTTGATGGATCGGGTGATCTCGGCGTCAGTGACAGGCGGGCCAAAACTGCGAGCAAAGGCTTTGGCAGCGGCAACAGCGCCGGGTGCAGCCTCCAGATATGGCGCGACCTCCTCGGCTATTGCAGCCACAAGCCTGGCACCATCCACAGCGCGCGCCACAATCCCGAGCCTAACCGCTTCGTCTGCGTCAAAGACGCGGCTGGACGCAAAAACCTGCCGGGCCCGAGCCACACCCATTCGGGCGATCACGTAAGGGCCGATCGTAGCGGGGATCAGTCCAAGCCGCGTTTCAGTCAACCCAAAGCGCGCCGCTTTGTCAGCGATCACAACATCGCAAACACAGGCCAGCCCAACGCCGCCACCAAAGGCATTGCCACCAATGCGCCCGATCACAGGTTGGGGCAAAGCATCAATAGCCCCCAGCATCCGGGCAAGCGATGTCGCGGCGGCACGGCGCATCGCGTCATCACCGTCCATCTGTTCCTGCATCCAAGCCAGATCACCGCCGGCACAGAACGAAGGCCCCTGCCCGGTCAGGATCACGACACGTATGTCAGATCGTCCGGCGATCTCGGCGGCTCTGGCCGACAATGCGTCAATCATCGCCTCCGACAAGGCATTGTGTTTTTCGGGGCGTGCCAGCGTCAGGGTCGCCACTCCGTGCTTGTCCACATCAAGTCTGATCATCGCATTGCCTTTGCCAATTGGGCAGCCTGCGCCACGGCTTGCGCATCCACACCTGTCTCAAATCCCAAATCATCCAGTATGGTCAGGACTGCTTCGGTCGCGACGTTCCCGGGGGCACCGGGCGCATAAGGACATCCCCCCAGTCCGCCAACGGCTGTATCAAAAGCGCGCACACCGCTGTCCAATGCCGCGCGAATATTGGCCAGTGCCTGCCCTCCGGTATCGTGAAAATGGCCTGCAAGATCACCGACCGGCACGACGCCCTTTACGGCATCCAGCATCCGCACGACACTGGCAGGCGTCCCTTTGCCAATCGTATCACCCAAAGACACCGGCATGCGCGCAAGGGCACGCAGCCGGGCAACGACATCCGCGACCCGGGCTGGATCTGTGGGGCCATCAAAGGGGCAATCGGTCACGCATGACACATAGCCACGCAGCGCCACACCATCCGCAGCCGCCGCTTCCACGACGGGGGCCGCCAGCGCGAGGGATTGATCAATCGAACACCGCAGATTGCTTTGCGAAAACCCTTCAGAGGCCGACACAAACACCGCAATACAATAATCAACGTCGGGCTGACGGGCGCGCAGAAAACGGTCCCAACCGCGCATATTGGGGACGAGCACGGCATAGCGAAGACCTGACCGCCGGGGCAGCAAAGGCAAAAGCGCGTCACTGTCGGCCATCTGCGGCACGGCTCTGGGGCTGACAAAACTGCCGACTTCAATCTCTTGCAGACCGGCATCAGCCAATTGGACGATGAGGTCGCGCTTGCGCGCCAAGGGTATCGTCTTTGGTTCGTTTTGCAGACCATCGCGCGGGCCCACCTCGTGAATGCGGACAAACTCAGCCACGCATATCCCTTCCTATGTTTCCAAATACCTCGGGGGGGCGTCGCAGACGCGGGGGCAGCGCCCCCAGATGACGGGGTGCCGCACTCATTGCTCCGGCTCCAAGGCGACCAACAAATCGCCTGCGGCCACTTGTGCACCCTCTTGCACGATCACATCCGCCAAAACCCCGTCGCGCGGGGCCCGCAAGACATGCTCCATCTTCATCGCTTCCAACACAACAAGCGGATCCCCCGCCACAAGCGGTTGACCGGGACGCCCATGCACCCGCGTGACCAGACCGGGCATCGGGGCCACGATCTGATCACCACCCGTTTCATCCGTGTGACGGATCAGCGGATCAACGATCTCGAATCGCTGGGTTGCATCACCAAATACCGTCACAAAGCCCTTTACACGCACCGCAGGCAAAGCGGGCTGCGCGGGCACAACGATGGACTGGCCCTCACAGGCGACCGCCACCTCGTCGGGGGTAATGACGCGTAAAGAAACCTCAAAAATCCTGTCCGCCTGTGCCAGATGCAACGTCCGGCACAAAGGCGCCCAAAGGCTAAAGCCGCACAGCGGACCTGCGGGCAAATCGGCAGCCAGAACAGCGGCTACGGCAATCTCGGTCATGGTCGGCTCTGGATGAGCAACAAGCGCCTGACCGCGCGCAGCGATCAGCCCTGTGTCTACCTGCCCCTCTACAAACCCCTTGTCACGGGCAAGGCTGCGCAAGAAGTCACGATTGGTCGTCAATCCAGCCACATGGGTTTGATCCAAGGCAGCGGCCAGTTTGCGCAAAGCCTCCGTCCGATTTGCGCCTGTTACGGTGATCTTTGCGATCATCGGATCGTAGAACGGGGAAATCTCATCTCCCGCGACAACGCCGGTATCGACCCTTGCCGCCGAAGGAAAGGCCAGGTGATCAATCCGCCCCGTCGCAGGAAGAAAACCCGCAGGGACATCCTCGGCGTAGAGACGGGCTTCAAAGGCATGTCCCGTGATTGCGACCTGTTCCTGTTGCATCGGCAAGGGCGCGCCGGAGGCGACGTGCAATTGCCACGCCACCAGATCAATGCCTGTGATCGCTTCGGTCACGGGATGCTCGACCTGAAGCCTTGTATTCATCTCCATGAACCAAAAGCCGTCCGTGCGCAGCGGACCGGCACCATCCACGATAAACTCAACCGTCCCGGCCCCTGTGTAGCCAATCGCCATTGCAGCCGTGACGGCAGCCTGCCCCATCGCCGCGCGCACATCGTGCGTCATGCCGGGCGCAGGGGCCTCTTCAATGACTTTCTGATGACGGCGCTGCAACGAGCAGTCCCGTTCAAACAGATGGATCGCGTCTGTCCCGTCACCAAAAACCTGCACCTCGATGTGACGCGGGCTCTGGATGAACTTTTCAATCAGAACATCAGCATTGCCAAAGGCCGTTTGGGCCTCGGTGCGGGCGGCGCGCAAGGCATCCTCAAACTGATCTGGGCCTGTCACCAGCCGCATGCCTTTCCCACCGCCTCCAGCGACAGCCTTGATCAGCACAGGATAGCCGATCTGGTTGGCGCAGACTGCCAGATGGTCGGGATCCTGATTGTCACCATGGTAGCCCGGCACGACAGGCACGCCGGCTTTGTGCATCAGCGCCTTGGCGGCGTCTTTCAGACCCATCGCCCTTATCGCATCAGCCGAAGGGCCGATAAATGTCAGACCCGCCGCTGTCACGGCATCCACGAAATCGGGGTTCTCCGACAAAAACCCGTAACCGGGGTGAATGGCCTCTGCCCCGGTCATTTGTGCGGCGGCGATGATCAGATCACCACGCAGATAGCTTTCGGCAACCGGTGCGGGGCCCAGACGGACGGCCTCATCAGCTTGGGTCACATGCAGGGCTTTGGCATCGGCGTCGGAATAGACAGCAACGGTGCGCACCCCCATGGCGCGGGCGGTCTTGATGATCCGGCACGCGATCTCGCCACGGTTAGCAATCAGGATCTTGTCAAACATCTCGTCGCTCCAACACGCGGGATGCCCGACGTTTTGCAGACGATTTGCCGACGTTTTGCCGACCGCCTATTTCAAGCAAACCAATCACATCCGGAACACGCCAAAGCGTGTCTCTTCGATCGGGGCATTGCAGGCAGCGGCCAGTGACAGGGCCAGCACCTCGCGGCTTTTGCGCGGGTCGATAATGCCGTCGTCCCATAGTCTTGCCGAGGCATAGAGCGGGTGGCTTTGCTCATCGAACATATCAATTGTTGGCTGCTTGAACGCAGCCTCTTCATCTGCGGACCATGTCCCGCCTGAGCGTTCAATCGCGTCCCGCTTGACCGTCGCAAGAACACCCGCGGCCTGTGCGCCGCCCATGACACTGATCCGCGATGTTGGCCACGACCACATGAATTGTGGACTGTAAGCCCTTCCGCTCATGCCATAATTTCCAGCACCAAAAGACCCGCCGACGACCATTGTGATCTTCGGAACTTTCGTTGTCGCGACCGCTGTGACCATCTTGGCCCCATGCCGTGCAATACCTTCGTTTTCGTATTGCTGCCCGACCATGAAGCCGGTGATATTCTGCAAGAAGACAAGCGGTATCTTGCGTTGGCTGCACAGCTCTACAAAGTGCGCGCCTTTTTGGGCGCTTTCCGAAAACAAGACCCCGTTGTTGGCAATGATCCCGCAAGGCCAGCCATCGATATGGGCAAAGCCGCAAACAAGCGTTTCGCCAAAGCGCACCTTGAATTCATCAAATCTTGACGCATCCACAATACGCTTGATCACCTCACGTATATCGTAAGGCGTGCGCAAGTCGGCCGGCACCACATCAAAAAGCGTTGCGGGATCAATCGCCGGAGGTTCAGGCGCTATCCGGTTGATCTGATTTTGTTTTGCGATATTGCATGAAGCAATCGCCTGCCGTGCCAAGGCAAGCGCGTGCATATCATCTTCGGCCAGATAATCGGCCACGCCTGACAGGCGCGTGTGCACATCACCGCCGCCCAGCGCCTCGGCGCTGACGACTTCGCCTGTGGCCGCTTTGACCAAGGGTGGACCAGCCAGAAAAATCGTTCCCTGCTCTCGGACGATAATCGACACATCCGCCATTGCAGGGACATAGGCCCCACCCGCTGTGCAAGATCCCATGACCACTGCGATTTGCGGGATACCCTTCGCTGACATCTGGGCCTGATTGTAAAAGATGCGCCCGAAGTGATCACGATCGGGGAAAACTTCGTCCTGATTGGGCAGGTTTGCCCCCCCGCTGTCGACCAGATACACGCAAGGCAAGTGACACTGCTCTGCGATTTCCTGTGCCCGCAGATGCTTTTTGACGGTCATCGGGTAGTAGGTCCCGCCTTTGACCGTGGCATCATTGCAGACAACCATCACCTGTTGGCCTTCAACCAGCCCGACACCGGCGATCACACCGGCACAGGGTGCGGCACCATCATAAAGGCCGTGGGCTGCTGTCGCGCCGACCTCAAGAAAGGGGCTGCCGGGATCAAGCAGGTTCGCGACACGATCACGCGGCAGCATCTTGCCGCGCGACAGATGGCGTGCGCGGGACTTTTCCCCCCCGCCCATCGCGGCAGTTGATGCCGCCTGTGCGACCTCGGCCAAAGCTGCTTCGTGAAGGGCGCGGTCGGTCATCGCAACTGATCTTCCAGGACAAGGGTTTGCTCGGCTGTGGCGGCCATAAGACAGGCCAGCAATGCCGGGCCCTGACCCGTGCCCCCATTCCATTGGACAAATTCAAAATCACAGCGGGCATCACGGTAAGGGATCCAGGCGCGCTGCATCTCGCGCAGGCGGTCCTGCACATCGGGTCGGTCAGCGTGCTGGGCCAGGAGCGCATTGTATACTTCGTTGAGACGTGCGTCCCACCAGGCGCGTTCCTGATCAAGGCAAAAGCCCATGCCAACAGTGCTGGAGCCTCCGGGATTGTCGATCATGCAAAGATTGGCAGCGGCACCGATACAGGCCTGACGCATCGGGGTGTCTATTGCGTCGTCAAGGCAGTCGATCGTGGGGTCAGGGTGGTAGGTTATCTCTTGCGCCGCGGCCGGAAAGGCAAAGAACAAAGCGCCTAAATAAATTGCCAGTTTCATGCGCTTGGTCCTTCGGGTTGGGGCAGCGCTTCGCCGCGCGGCCCGACAAAATACGTCGTTACCAGCCCAGAGCGATGGGCACAGGACACGACCATGCGGACATCCGGATCGGGGTGCGTAGTGGCTGCGCAATCTGTCAGGTTTGCGCCTGCGGGTGCGGTCGCCAGATAGGCTGCGGCATAGCGGTTGATGATCTCTGTCTCGGACGGCAGTTGGCCGCGTTGCCACCCCAGATAGGCGGCATAGGCGGCCAAACATGCCACGGGCAAGAAATAGACCCAGCGCATCACTGCCCCTCGCAATAAGCGGCAAAAGCGCCATCGCGCGCCGTTTCGCAGGCCTGCCTGACGGTGAACTCAAGCTCTAGCGCGATCAAAGCAGTCTCGCGCAGCTTGCATGCCGCAAGGCCAGCCGGATCAACGTCGCTAGCTTCGCCCCCAGACAAACGGAGCTGACATTCAAGTGCGACATTCGCCGTCGCCGTGGCAGGGTTTTGCACCGATTGGGTCACAGCGGGATCAACATCCGCACTGTCAGCCACCCACGCTGCAAGCCCGCGATAGGTCTGGGCAATGCGCCAATCCCAATAACTCTGCTCTGTCTCAGTGCATGTGGTCGCAAGACCGTCACAAAGCTGCACTTCGCGGCCAATGCAATCACGTGCATCCCGGCTGACGAGTGCATTGGCACCCTCAGCGACCTGCGCGGCCAGACAAGCATGCACTTCGCCAACACCGGACATGGGAGGCGCACCAAAATCCTGTGCGGCCATTGGTGTTGCGAGCAAAACCAACAAAGCCCCAAGGCGGATCATCCCATCGCTCCCATCATCTCGCGGCCCACGAGCATGCGGCGGATTTCCGACGTGCCCGCGCCGATCTCCATCAGTTTCGCATCCCGGAAAATGCGTGCGACAGGCGCATCATTCAGAAAACCAGCCCCGCCCATTGCCTGCACCGCTTGGTGGGCCTGTTTCATCGCTTCCTCGGATGCATAAAGACAGCAGGCAGCGGCATCCGCCCGTGTCACCGTGCCGCGGTCACAGGCCCGCGCGACCTCATAGACATAGGCACGGGCAGAGTTCATTGCCGTATACATATCCGCGATCTTACCCTGCATCAGTTGGAAGTTCCCGATAGGTTCACCAAACTGTTTGCGGGTGCTGATGTAGGGCATAACCTCGTCCAGACAGGCCGCCATGATCCCAAGACCGATACCTGCCAGCACGACGCGCTCATAATCGAGACCAGACATCAGGACGTGGACACCCTTACCTTCTTCGCCCAAGACATTCTCGAACGGCACTTCAACATCGTCAAAGATCAACTCCGCCGTGTTGGAGCCGCGCATGCCGAGTTTGTCGAAATGGGGAGAGGTTGAAAAACCCGTCATTTCTTTCTCGATCAGAAACGCGGTGATCCCTTTGGAACCCGCGTCAGGGTCGGTCTTGGCATAGACCACCAACGTATCGGCATCGGGCCCATTGGTGATCCAGTATTTGTTGCCGTTCAGCCGGTAGTGATCGTTCCGCTTTTCGGCGCCTAGCGACATGGACACCACGTCAGAGCCCGCCCCCGCCTCTGACATGGCCAAGGCACCCACATTTTCGCCAGAGATCAGCCGCGGAAGATATTTGGACTTCTGCGCATCGGTGCCGTTGAGCTTGATCTGGTTCACGCAGAGGTTGGAATGCGCCCCATAAGACAAAGCGACCGAAGCACTCGCACGGGCGATTTCCTCGATGGCGACGGTATGGGCCAGATAGGACATCCCCGCCCCGCCATAAGCCTCGTCCACTGTCACACCAAGTAAGCCCAAATCACCCATTTCCGGCCAGAGCGCTGATGGAAACAGGTTTTCATGGTCGATCTGTGCTGCCAGCGGTTTGACCCGCGACTGCGCCCAGCCGTGCACCATATCGCGCAAGGCATTCACATCTTCGCCCAGATCAAACGGCATGGAGGCCAGAAACATCGCTCACTCCGGATTAATTGAACGCTTGTTCAATAATAGGCGGGACCTCACATGCGTGTCGAGTCATTTCTTGAGCAGTAAAAGGTCCTCTGGCGCAAAGACATAAGGCCCCGGCCGTTGCCGCCGGAGTGCCCAAAGCCTGCGCAATTCGACTTGGCTGCCGTCGGGCACCGCATCAAAATACGCCCGCGTATACGCGTTATATTGATTATGCGGCTGGTTGGGCTGCTTCACCCCTGCCTTTTTGTCGGCCGAAATCGCCTTGGCTGCCGCGACCGCATCGGCAAGGGTTTTGCCGGTATTTGCCTTCATCCAGTCCATAAATGGGATCGAGAATTTGAACCCCGGGATTTGAGCCTGCATGAACCGGCGCATGTTCTGGCTGTTTTTGTAGCTGTCGGTGATCACTGTTTCGGGCGACAGCGGGGCGCTATGCCAATCGAATTTCGACGTAGGCTTTGATGCCTTTGGCGCCTCTGGGGGCGGCTGTCCGTTGTCCAGAAAATAAGCGATCCGGTCGGCAATCTCGAACTTGCCGCCGGTGGTCCGCAGGCCCTTTGAGCGGGCATAGTCAATCAGTTCAGCCTTAAGGTAGTACCACTGACGAAACGTTGCCGCGTCGGGGCAATGGGCGATATCCGGGCGATCTGTCATAACCCAATCCTAGCGGGCCACCGGCCCAAGACAAGCTACTCAGCCGCGACCTGCCCTTGATAGATCGCGCCCACCTCTGCCCGGATGATCCGCGCGATCAATGCGCAATCCTCAAGACTGAAAGTCAACGGCAGACGCAGGTCGATCACGCCGGCGAGAATGCGGTCACTCTCCGGCATTGGCGTTGACGGGGCATAGCGCCAGCTGTCGTAGCGGGATGTGAAACCTTTCGGTTCCGCCCCGCCAAACCACTTTAGCTCAACCCCGCGTGCGGCACAGCGGGCCACGACGGCATTGACAGCATCGGCATCCCAATCAAGCAACAAGAACTGGAAAGAAGACGCCACGAACTGTTCTTTGTCAGGACGTGTGATCAGGCGCAGCCCCGGTGTGCCAGCAAGCCCGTCTTCAATGACCCGATAGCGATCGTTCCAACGCTTGGCCTGCGACGCCAGATCACGCAACTGCGGGCGCAGAATGGCTGCCCGCAAGTTGTCCATGCGCCCCGAGATATTCGGCGTCTCATACTTGATCTGGGCAAAGGTCTCGACCGGTGGGGCCGCGCGGTGCTTTTCAAAAAGCATATAGCTGCCAGACAGCATAATCGCGCGGGCCATGTCTTCGGCCCCGTCGCAAATCAGAAAGCCACCTTCGCCTGAATTGATATGCTTGTAGGTTTGCGTCGAATAGCAGCCGAACCGCCCCCAACGCCCAGACGGCACCCCATCCCATGCAGCGCCCATCGTATGTGCGCAATCCTCGATCACGGTTACGCCAGCGGCACCACACATGGTCATCAGCCTGTTCATATCACAGATATGACCACGCATATGGCTGAGCAACAGAACAGACGCCTGACCCAGCTTTGTTGCCAGATCATCCAGATCAATCACCAGATCTTCTGTGACACCCACGAACACAGGTACACCGCCCACGGCTGCAATCGCCCCCGGCACGGGCGCGAGCGTGAATGCGTTGGTCAGAACCTTGTCGCCATGTTGCACACCCGACGCCCGGAGGGCCGTTGTCATCGCATAGCCGCCAGATGCCACCGCAAGACAGTATTTCGCGCCAGTGGCTGCCGCAAACTCTTCTTCGAGCAAGGCCGTTTGCGCGATCTCGTCTCCGCTGGTGTTATAGCGGTGCAAACGCCCGGTCTGCATCACATGATTGGCCGCTGCGATCCCTTCGTCCGGGATCGGCTCTTGCTGGGTGAAACTACCTTTGAAAACTTCTGTCATGACGGCACCTTGCGGGTGATGGTGGGGCAGGCATAGCGCCACTTTAGCCGATCAATCGGGCCACAGCAGCATCCAATTCATCATAGCTGTCGATCGTGGCCTCCGCGGCCAGTTCAAGCACTGCCTCACGTCCCGGCCCGAATGTGACCAGAACCGAAGGCACGCCGGCATTGCGCGAGGTTTCGCGGTCCGTGACCGTATCCCCCACCAGAAGCGAACGCGCCGGATCACCACCCGCCCGCCTGACCGCTTCGAAATGATGCGCCGGATCAGGCTTGCGGACCGGCAGGGTATCTGCCCCGATCAGCGACGCAAACTGATCCCGCACCCCAAGGCTGGACATCAATTGCTCTGCAAGGCCTTCCGGTTTGTTCGTGGCAATCCCCACAACATAGCCATCAGACTTGAGCCTTTCGACCGCATCCATCGCACCGGGATAGAGCACCGTGTGGGTGTCTATGTCCTGAGCATAGGCCTCTAGCAGGATGGGGTATTGCCGGTCTACGTCTTCTGGCGCGAAACCCGCCACACGCGAAAAGCCCAGGTTCAGCATCGCACGTCCACCACGCAAAGCTGTTGTCGCATCTGTTGCCGGATCCAGCAGATCTCCCAAACCCAAGCCGCGAAAACAGGCATTTGCCGCGGCAATCAGATCGCCGCTGGTATCGGCCAAGGTTCCGTCGAGATCAAAAATTACGGCTGGTTTCATTGATGATTGCC
The DNA here is from genome assembly GCA_964385035.1 of uncultured Loktanella sp. Classification (GTDB taxonomy): domain Bacteria; phylum Pseudomonadota; class Alphaproteobacteria; order Rhodobacterales; family Rhodobacteraceae; genus Yoonia. Next base: position 6,756 of record CAYLMZ010000040.1, on the reverse strand, counting down.
TCTGGTGCTTTTGTGTTGATGTAACGGGATGTAAACTGATGTGAAGCCCCTGCCCTTGTGATCACCGCAAAGGCCAGTAGAAGTCGGGGCAAGAACGCATAACGAGGCAGCGATGGCAACCGCTCTGATTATCCTAGGCGCAGGCATGGGCACGCGCATGAATTCCGACCTGCCCAAGGTCCTGCACCCGATCGCGGGTGCCCCGATGCTGGGACATGCGATCAAGGCAGGGGCGACCCTCGATCCTGCCCGGACAGTTGTGGTCGCAGGTCACGGGGCCGATCTGGTTGAAAGGGCCGCCAAAGCCTTTGACCCGGATGTGACTGTCGCGATCCAGACCGAACAACTTGGCACTGCCCATGCTGTTGCGCAGGCCCGCGAGGCGCTGTCAGGTTTCGACGGCGACGTGATTGTTCTTTATGGGGATACACCTTTCATCCGGCCTGAAACGCTTGAAGCGATGATTGCCGCGCGCAAAACAGATGATGTCGTCGTTTTGGGGTTTGAGGCCGATGACCCTGCCCGATACGGTCGCCTGATTGTCGAGGGGAGTGCGCTTCTGCGCATTGTGGAGTTCAAGGATGCCAACGACACCGAACGCGCCGTCACGCTTTGTAACAGCGGAGTTGTTGCAGCAGACGCCAAGACACTCTTTGCGTTGATCGATGCCGTTGGCAACAACAACGCTGCGGGCGAATACTACCTGACGGACATCGTGGCCATCGCCCGCCAACAGGGATTGTCGGCGACGGTTGTCACCTGCGACGAGGCTGAAACGCTTGGTGTGAACTCGCGCCATGAGCTGGCCCGCGCAGAAGCCTTGTTCCAAACCAATGCACGTCGTGCGGCCATGGAAGATGGCGTGACGCTGATAGCGCAGGACACTGTCTTTTTTGCCCATGATACGGTCATCGGGCGGGACACGACAATTGAACCCAATGTGGTTTTCGGCCCCGGTGTGACCGTCGAAAGCGGTGCGACCATCCGTGCGTTTTCTCATCTTGAGGGGTGTCATGTCTCGCGCGGCAGTGTCGTGGGCCCCTATGCCCGCCTGCGCCCGGGCGCTGAACTGGCCGAGGATGTCAAAGTCGGCAACTTCGTCGAGGTCAAGAACGCCACGCTTGATGCAGGTGCCAAGGTCAATCACCTCTCCTACATCGGTGACGCGTCTGTCGGGGCTGCCAGCAACATCGGCGCAGGCACGATCACCTGCAACTACGACGGGGTGTTCAAGCACAAAACGACGATCGGGGCAGAGGCATTCATTGGATCAAACACGATGCTGGTGGCCCCTGTGACCGTCGGGGATGGTGCGATGACAGCCAGCGGCTCTGTCATCACCCGTGATGTGCCCGCAGGTGATCTGGCTGTGGCGCGGGCCAAACAAGACAACAAAGCAGGCTTTGCAACACGGCTATTTGCCAAATTGCGGGCGCAGAAAAACAAAGGGGCATAGCCCATGTGCGGAATTGTTGGGGTTTTGGGCAATCACGAGGCTGCCCCCTTGCTGGTCGAAGCGCTCAAACGGCTGGAATATCGCGGCTATGACAGCGCCGGGATCGCGACGATCAACGACGGCAAACTCGACCGCAGGCGCGCTGTGGGCAAACTGGTCAACCTCTCCGATACGCTCGTGCATGAGCCGCTGGCCGGAAAAGCGGGCATCGGCCATACACGCTGGGCGACCCACGGGGCACCAAGCGTCGGCAACGCGCACCCGCACCGAGCAGGTGTCGTGGCGGTGGTCCACAACGGTATTATCGAGAACTTTCGCGAGCTGCGTGAAATGCTCGGGCAGAATGGCGTCCGCTTTGAGACCGAGACAGACACGGAAACAGTCGCCTTGCTGGCTGATTTCTATTGCAAGCAGGGGCGCGCCCCCGAAGAAGCCGCACGCAAGACCGTGCAGCAGCTGGAAGGGGCCTATGCGCTTTGTTTCCTGTTTGACGGCCATGACGACCTGATGATCGCGGCCCGCAAAGGGTCTCCGCTTGCGATCGGGTATGGAGACGGGGAAATGTTCGTTGGATCGGATGCGATTGCGCTTGCGCCGATGACGGATCAAATCAGCTACCTCGAAGAAGGCGATATCGCCATCATCACCCGCAACTCGGTTCTGATCCACGACAGTCAGGGCGATCTGGTGGAACGCCCGATCAAAACCATCCAGATCGAAAATGCGCGCGTCGACAAGGCAGGCTTCAAGCATTTCATGGCCAAAGAAATCGCCGAACAGCCGACAGTCCTGCAAGGGCCACTCGCCCACTATATCAACGCTGATGCAACCGCCGTGACCATGCCCGATCCGGGCATTGATTTCAGATCGGTCGAGCGGATGACGATGGTCGCCTGTGGCACGGCCTTTTACGCCTGTATGGTGGCGAAATACTGGTTCGAGCAGATCGCCGGCATCCCTGTTGAGGTCGATGTTGCCTCAGAGTTCCGCTATCGTGAGCCACCTGTCACGGCTGGCACAGTGGGGCTTTTCGTCAGCCAGTCAGGTGAAACAGCAGATACGCTTGCAGCACTGCGTTACATGGCAGGAAAGGCCGACACGATCGTTTCGGTGGTGAATGTCCCTGAAAGCTCAATTGCGCGTGAAAGCGATCTGGCACTGCCTATTCTGGCAGGCACAGAGATCGGGGTCGCCTCGACCAAGGCCTTTACCTGCCAATTGACAACACTTGCCATTCTCGCCCTGCAAGCGGCACATGCGCGCAGTCGGATTGATGCGGAGGAGTTGAGCCAAAAGCTTGCCGCGCTGCGCAGCTTGCCGGGACTGTTCAATCAGGCACTTGGCATTGAGAACTTCGCGCAGAAATTGTCGCGCAAACTGGCCGAGGCACGCGATATTCTGTTCCTTGGACGCGGGGCAATGTATCCGCTCGCACTAGAAGGTGCGCTGAAACTTAAGGAAATCAGCTATATACATGCCGAAGCTTATGCTTCAGGGGAACTTAAGCACGGCCCTATCGCCTTGGTCGACAAACACGTGCCGGTGATCGTCATGGCGCCTCGGGATCGGCTATTCGACAAGACAGTCTCGAACATGCAAGAGGTCATGGCCCGTGGTGGCAAAGTCCTTTTGATCACGGACGCCAAAGGCGCCAAAGAAGCTGGCGACGGGGTCTGGCAAACGATGCTGATGCCGGATGTGGACCCCTTTCTTGCACCGATCCTTTACGCGGTTCCGGCGCAACTCTTGGCCTATTACACCGCCGTTGCAAAAGGCACGGACGTAGACCAGCCGCGCAACCTTGCCAAGTCGGTCACAGTCGAATGATCACCGGCAAAACGGCCATAGCAGAGCTGCGCGGTCTGGGTGATGCCACCAAAGCTGCCGAGATGCACCGCTATCACAAGGTGGATCGCCCCTATCTGGGCGTCGCCAATCCGGTGATTGATGACTGTGTAAAGCGCTGGCGCAGCGAAGTTGACCTTGCAGCACGGCTTGCCTTGGCAAGCAGTCTTTGGAAAGGCAACACCCACGAAGGGCGTGTCGCGGCGGCAAAGCTCCTGACGCAAGCGCGGATCAAACCCGATGATACCGGAGCATGGGAGCTGATCGTCAGCTGGGTGCCTGATTTTGATGCCTGGGCCGTGGCCGATCACGCCTGCATGGCGGGGCAAAGGCGGCTCATAGCCGACCCCGGACGCCTTGATCTGGTTGAAGGCTGGACCACTTCATCGCACATGTGGACGCGGCGTGCGGCATTGGTGATGACGCTGCCTTGGACCAAACAAAACCACCCCAAGCCCGAAGAGATCGCGGCACGCACGCGGATCTTGGGTTGGGCCGCAAGCTATGTGACCGATCATGACTGGTTCATCCAAAAGGCCGTCGCGTGGTGGTTGCGCGAATTGTCCAAACATGACCCTGACCGCGTCCGCCATTTTCTGTCCGAACATGGCGAACAGATGAAAGCCTTCGCGCGCAAAGAATCAGCCCGAAAGCTTCCCTGACGCGCTGCCTCATCATTTTGCCTGAAATACTCCCGCCGGAGGCACCAAACTGCGCAAAGCAGAACGCGGGTTTGCGGTTACTCGGCCACGCCCACAACAGTCAGCGACAGGACGCCTGTCAACGGCGCGTTCAGCAGCCGCATCGCCGCAAGGCTGATCTGACTGCCAGATCCCGCTGCCCCGCCAGATGGTCGGAGTTCGATGTTGATGGTTTGCCCTTGGTACGTCACGCGTCCGGGGCGCAGTGCCGTCACCAAAGGCGTTTTGAGCCAAATGCCGGGCTCTGTGGGTGATCCCAGCGTGCCCAAGGTCGTCCCGAGTGTTTCGTCGGTTGCTGCGGCGGACACCGCAATCGCCTCTTCGCGATCCTCAGCAGAGGTCGTATCGAACTCATCGACCGTTCTTGCAGTCTCGGGCGGGGGTGGCGGTGGTGCCGGGTCCAATGTTGGCGCTGGAGCGGCAACAGGCTCTTGCAAGGGTTGCGGGAAAAGCCCCTGAAAAGACGGTGTCGAACAGGCCGCAAGGGCAAGAAGCGGGATGAGAGTAAGCCAACGCATGGCGACAGGTTATGCGGCGCTTTGCCCGCTGGCAATGCCGTGGATGTGTCTTGCGCGGCGCACTGCGCGTGGTAGGTGTTATTCATGACCGCGCCCTTGATTGACCCCTTCGCACGCGCCATCGAATACCTGCGCGTCTCCGTGACGGATCGCTGCGACTTTCGCTGCGTCTACTGTATGTCGGAAAACATGACCTTCTTGCCCAAGAAGGAACTGCTGACCTTGGAAGAGCTGGATCGCATGTGCTCCGCCTTTATCAGGCTCGGCGTGCGCAAGCTGCGGATCACAGGCGGAGAGCCGCTAGTGCGGCGCAACATCATGAGCTTTTTTCATGAAATGTCGCGGCATCTTGAAAGCGGTGCGTTGCAAGAACTGACGCTGACAACAAATGGCAGCCAGTTGGTGAAATTCGCAGATGATCTGCACGCGGCCGGTGTGCGCCGCATCAACATCTCGCTCGATACGTTGAATGACGATAAATTCGCCAAAATCACCCGCTGGGGTCGCCTGCCTCAGGTGATGAAAGGAATTGACGCCGCCCAAAAGGCCGGGCTGAGGGTCAAGATCAACACCGTTGCCCTAAAAGGCTTCAACGAGGACGAGTTAGAGGCACTGACAGACTGGTGTGCAGAGCGGGATATGGACCTGACCTTTATCGAAGTTATGCCCATGGGTGATTTGGGCAATGAGGACAGGCTGGGACAGTATTGGTCGCTCAAGGACCTGCGCGCGCGGCTTGCCCAGCGGTCTGAACTGACTGATTTGCCAGACCGGACAGGCGGCCCCGCCCGCTACGTGCGCGTTGAAAACACCGGCCAGAAGATCGGATTTATCACACCGCTGAGCCATAATTTCTGTGAAAGCTGTAACCGGGTGCGGATCACTTGCACTGGTGAAATCTACACCTGCCTCGGACAAGAGGGGCATTCTGATCTTCGCGCGCCGCTGCGTGCATCCGAATCTGATGCGCATCTTGAAGATGCCATCCGTGCCGCGATCGCCTTGAAACCCAAAGGGCATGACTTCGACTATTCACGCCAACAGGTCGATGGTCAGGTCAGCCGCCACATGTCGCATACGGGCGGATAAAAAAACGGCGTTGAAAACTTCAACGCCGTTCCAACTGTTTCAGGGCTGCATGCAGCTTAAGCCAGTGCCAGATCGATTGCGCTTTCGCGACCATCACGGCCAGACTGCAATTCGTATGTGACTTTCTGGTTGTCTGCGAGACCTGTCAGACCCGAACGCTCAACCGCGCTGATGTGGACGAAGACGTCTTTGCCGCCATCCTCAGGTGCGATAAAGCCGAAGCCTTTTGTTGTGTTAAACCATTTTACGGTGCCTGCGGCCATATCCGTATCTCCAATAGAATTATTGATGCCCGCATGATTGCGGCATCCCGGCTTGGTTGCTTTTGTTCGAGCACCTGAAGCCGAAAAGGACAGACAGACAGACGAAAGAGAAGAACGTACGCCTCGCCCTCATGACAGTTTGTTTGCGCAAGCGCAACCAACCCACATCGCAGAGGTCACTGGCTGTTGCAAAATCGGCGTTAAGCCGCTGGCATCCGTTGTTCTACGATCTCCGCCCACCATGAACATCCCGCCGGCATCGCCTCATCATCAAAGACGTATTCGGGGTGGTGCACATCGGCACTGTCCCCGTTGCCGACCAGAATATAAGCGCCGGGACGTTCGTTTGACATAAAGGCGAAGTCCTCTCCGCCCATGGTCATTTCCGCCTCGTGGCAAGTCCCAGCAACCGATGCGGCCACGTCCGCGGCAAAGGCCGTCTGTGCATCACTATTGACCATCACAGGGTATCCGTCACGGAAATCGACATCAGCTGTTGCCCCGTAGGTGGCCGCGACCCCCGCCGCAATGTCATGCAGACGCTGCTTGGCCAAGAGACGGGTTTCTTCATTCATGGCCCGCATGGTGCCGCGCAAATGCACGGTCTGCGGAATGACGTTGTAGGCTTTGGATGACGTCTCGAAACTGGTGATAGAAACGACGATCTGGTCAATCGGTTTGACGTTGCGCGAGGCAATGGTTTGCAATGCAATGACAAGCTGGCTGGCCACAATTGTCGTGTCGATCGTCTGGTACGGTTTGGCCGCATGGCCGCCCCGCCCTTCGATCACGATGTCAAATTGATCAGCGGATGCAAAAAACGGACCCGAGCGGATCGCGAACTGACCTGTCGGCAGTCCGGGCCAGTTGTGCATGCCGTAAAC
>CAYLMZ010000039.1:0-18970 GCA_964385035.1 uncultured Loktanella sp. | reverse complement strand
TGATCAGACAGGTCAACGGGCCGCCCAGCGCATCTGTGGCCCGCCCAACGAGGGCCTGGGTTGCCTCCTCATCCAGCAGGTCGGCTTGCAATGCCACTGCATTGCACCCCATCGCTTGCAATTGTGCAACCGTGTCGCAGGCCCCCGCTTTGGACCCGGCATAGTGCACCGCAACATCATAGCCGCGTTTGCCCAGATAGAGCGCCATCGCCTGCCCCAACCGCGCGCCTGCGCCTGTCACAAGTGCCTTCATCCGCGCCCCTTCTGGCAAGAGCATGGTCCTTTGCCGATCTTGTAGCGCAAGCATTTCGGGCATTTGGCAGCCTCAAGCCGCGCTTGGCCCGGGAAGCGGAACTTTCCGAAGATGGCCAAGACCAGCATGAAGGCCAGAAAGATAAAGATCGCTTTGATGATCACAGGCCGAACCTTGCGTAGGCGGCGCGTTCTTCGATGCCTGCAATCGTGTCGTCGACGATCTGCGCCCCGAAACGCGCAAGCAGCGGTTTTTTCTGCCCGTAGCGGCGGAACTGCACTTTGTCGCCAAAGCGTTCCTTCATGACGGGGGCCAGATGACCGATCCCGTCGGCAAGGCCCACGTCGATGCCTTTCTGGCCGATGAACACTTCGCCTGTGAACAGATCGGGGTGGTCGGCCAGTTTGGTCCCGCGTCGCTCTCTCACTTGGGCGATGAAGGTCTCGTGCAGGTCTTCGAGCCAGCCTTTGAGCTTTTTCACATCGGCAGGCTTTTCGGGTTTGAAAGGGTCCATCATAGATTTGGACTTGCCCGCTGTATGCACCCGACGTTCGACCCCGACTTTGCCGATCGCCTCATGCAAGCCGAAGCCTGCGCTGATCACACCAATAGACCCGGTGATCGAGCAACTATCGACAAAAATCTCATCTGCCGCAGAGGCAAGCCAGTACCCGCCGGAGGCCGCCACATCTTCGACAAAGGCGAAAACGGGGATTTTCTTTTCGTCCGCAAGCCGTCTGATACGGGCCGCAATCAGCGAGGATTGCACGGGAGAGCCGCCCGGGCAATTGATCTCAAGCGCGACAGCGGCTGGTTTGCCTTTGGAAAAGGCTTTTTCGATGACAGGCGCAAGGCTGGGGTTGTCCAGGCCGCGACCAGAGTTGGCGATCGCCCCTTGTAGCCGGATGACAGCAACGAAGGGTTCGGATTTCATGAAGGGGATAAAACGTTTCATGCTCTTTTACTTAGACCTTGGTTTTACCTGCACAAGGCTCACTCTCTGATCCGCCAGCCGGTTTTGAAGATCCACCAGATGAAGCCCATGCAAAGTGCTGTGAAAAAGGCGATGGCAAAGAGTGACACCCCGATCCCAACGTCCGCCGTCCCAAAGAACGACCACCGGAAACCGCTGATCAGGTAGACCACGGGATTAAAGAGCGTGATTGTCTGCCAGACGGGTGGCAACATCGTGATCGAATAGAAAGACCCACCCAGAAAAACGAGTGGCGTAATGACCAGAAGCGGGATCAGTTGGAGTTGTTCAAAGTTCCCCGCCCAGATGCCGATGATGAACCCCAAAAGCGAAAAGCTGATGCAGGTCAGCACGAGGAAGGCCAACATCGCAATCGGGTGCGCAATTTGGATGTCCACGAAGAAGAAAGCCGTGATCAGGATGATGATCCCGATAAAGAGTGCCTTTGTTGCCGCCGCCCCGACGTAGCCTGCCACGACTTCAAGAAAATTCACGGGCGCCGAGAGCAGTTCATAGATCGTGCCGATGAATTTGGGAAAGTAGATGCCAAAGCTGGCGTTAGACGTCGCTTGTGTCATCACTGACAGCATGATCAGGCCGGGAACGATGAAGGCGCCGTAGCTGACGCCTTCGACTTTGTCGATCCGGCTGCCGATGGCTGCCCCGAACACCACAAAGTAAAGCGAGGTCGACAGCACTGGTGAGACGAGGCTTTGCGTCATGGTCCGGAAGAACCGCCGCATCTCGTAGATGTAGATTGTCCAGATGGCGTTGAAGTTCATGTCGTTTCCTTCACCAGACCGACAAAGATGTCTTCAAGACTGCTTTGCTGGGTTTGGATATCTTTCATTTGCAGACCCGCCGCCTGCAGATCGTTGAGCAAGGTGGTGATGCCGGTCCGGTCTGCTTTGGTATCGTAGCTATAGGTGAGTGACCCACCATCCTCGGCCAGCGCCAGATCGTAGCTGGCAAGGGCAGCCGGGATGTCTGTTGCGGCCTCGGCCAGTTCGATCTCGAGCTGCTTTTGCCCCATCTGGGCCATGAGCTCTGCCTTGTCCTGCACCAAGAGGATTTCACCTTTGTTGATAACCCCGATGCGGTCGGCGATGGCCTCGGCCTCTTCTATATAGTGTGTGGTCAGGATGATCGTTGTGCCTGCGGCTTTGAGGTCTGCCACGACCTCCCACATGTCTTTGCGCAACTCCACGTCGACCCCAGCTGTGGGTTCATCAAGGAACAGCACTTTGGGTTCGTGGGCGAGCGCCTTGGCGATCAGGACCCGCCGTTTCATGCCGCCCGAAAGCATCATGATCTTGTTGTCTTTCTTGTCATGCAGCGAAAGCTTGCGGAGGATCTCTTCGACAAAGGCGTCGTCGCGCTTTTTCCCGAACAGCCCGCGCGAGAAGGTCACAGTGTTCATCACCGTTTCAAATGGTTCCAGACTGATCTCTTGCGGGACAAGGCCAATTAAACTGCGCGCGGCGCGAAACTGGTCCTGAATATCGAAACCACCCACGGTGACCGATCCGCTGGTCGGGACTGTGATCCCGCATATCGTCGAGATCAGCGTGGTCTTGCCTGCGCCGTTGGGGCCGAGCAAGGCGAGGATTTCGCCTTCTTCAATCTCGAGGTTGACGGACTTCAGCGCCTCAAAACCGCCTGCGTAGGCTTTGCGCAGGTTCTTGACGGAAACGATGGATGACATGGGGTGGCCTTCACTTTGGTCAGCGCAAGGTAGTGTTGTGTGCGGCCAAGGGAAAGGGCGCGAGGGCAGAAAGCTGACTTAGGATGTCAGCATGCTGGCCACATCCATCATCCGGCACGAGAACCCCCACTCATTGTCATACCACCCAAAGACGCGCACGAGCCCCCCTTCGGTCACCCGCGTTTCGGGCAGCGAGACGATAAGGCTTTCGGGACGCGCCCGCAGATCGGTTGAGACGAGCGGTTTGTCCGTCCAGCCGATGATCCCTGATTGCTTGCGCATGAGGTCGTGAACCTGATCAAGCGTGACTGACCTATCAAGCGTCACAGCTAGATCAACCGCAGAGACCGATGCGGAGGGAACCCGGACTGCCGCTGCCTCGATCCGGCCTGCGATATCGGGCAAGACCTGATTAAGCAGGCGTTGCGCCGATGTGGTCGTCGGCACCATCGACAAGGCTGCCCCCCGGCTGCGCAGGAAGTCCCCGCGCGGTGCGTCGATGCTGGGTTGGCTGCCCGTATAGCAATGAATTGTTGTCATCCATCCGGTTTTGAGACCCCAAGTATCATCGAGCAGCTTAACCAGAGGGGCCAGCGCGTTAGTTGTACAAGAGGCATTTGAGATGATGGGTTGATCCGCGAGTAGGTCTTCGTTTGCGCCGAGCACCATCGTCAGATCAGCCGCGTCAGAGGGGCCGGAAATCAGTATGCGACCGGCCCCTGCCCGCAGCCCCCGTTCTGCTATGTCGCGTGTATTTGCTTTGCCTGTGCACTCGAGAAAGACATCAACGTCGCGCAAATCAAGCGTGCTCGCATCGGACGTGCGGTGGATGGGGATCGCTTTGCCATCAAGGACGAGCGCGCCATCGGCATAGTCTGCTGTTCCGGAATACGGCCCGAAAACACTGTCGTAGGCAAAGAGGTGGGCACACAGCTCCGGCGCTGCAATATCGTTGATGCCGACGACTTCGATGCCTGGCCAACCCCCGGCCGCATGTGCACGCAACATTGTGCGCCCGATCCTGCCAAACCCATTGATAAAAACCCGCATGATGCGCCCCTCGTTTCCGGTGATGCTGTAGAAATCTTCCTTATACCTCAAGACGTGTTCGCAAGATCCCGCCGATCTTGCCCGAACAGAGCAGGATTCCCTTTACACATGCTTTCATCTTTCATGAAACAGAATCGGATCAGCGCTCCGGAGAATCGGACCTCGCGCAAAAGGGGCGTTTTATTGATAGCGGAAACAGTGCCTAATTCTCGGCATTTGGTCCACGAACGCACACAAAGGCCGCAAAACCATGTATATTTAGAAAAAATTTGTGTTTTTAGGCGATTTTCCGCGCACCACTGTTTCCAAATTGAGTTACAATCAGCCCAAATGGCGGCGATTAAGAACCCCTAAACAACAAGTTAGCGTCACTTTTTGGCCTAAATTGAATGAGACTTATATTGAAAGTCGCAATGTGTTCTGCGGCGTTCGTCAGTTTAAGACTGGATTGTAGAGATGGCTAAGGCGCAACCGAAAGATACCGTGGAAGACAAAGAGAACTTCGTCGATGAACTGAAGCCGGGCACACAGTTGATGCACGGTCAGTATACCATCGAAAGCTTCCTGAACGCAGGCGGCTTCGGGATCACGTATCTCGCCAAGGACAGCCTTGATCGCAAGGTTGTCATCAAAGAGTGTTTCCCCGGCGCATTCTGCCGCCGCAGCCGTGCTGTGGTGCAGGCCCGTTCGCGCGCACACCAGAACGAGTTGAAGTCGATCGTGCGCCTGTTCGTTCAGGAAGCGCGGAGCCTTGCGAAACTGGATCATCCCAACATCGTAGGTGTGCATCAGGTTTTTGAAGACAACGATACAGCATACATGGCCCTCGACTTTGTCAGTGGCCGCGACATGCTTGACATTATCGAGGATCCAAACGCGACCCTGACGCCTGCGCAGACACGCAACATCCTCAAAGAGGTTCTGGGCGCTGTTGGCTTTATCCACGACCAGAATATCCTGCACCGTGATATCTCGCCCGACAACATTCTGATCAACAAGGACTACCACCCTGTTCTGATCGACTTTGGCGCCGCCCGTGAGGAAGCGACAAAGCAAAGCCGGGTTCTGTCTGCGCTGCGCGTTGTTAAGGACGGCTATTCGCCACAGGAATTCTACATTGCGGGTTCCGACCAGAGCCCAAGCAGTGACCTTTATGCCTTGGCAGCGTCATTCCACCATTTGATTGTGGGTGATGTCCCACCAAACTCGCAGGCCCGCCTTGCGGCGATTGCCTCGGGTGAGCCAGACCCCTACCAGCCCATCGCAGGTCGTTTCCCCGACTATGACGACAACTTCCTTGCTGCGATGGACAAGGCTTTGGCCGTCCTGCCTAAGGATCGCGTCCAGTCCGCCAAAGACTGGCTGGACATGATGGATGGCAACACCGGCAACGTGACATCCCTGAATGTCGCGCCTGCTGCTGCAACAACTGCCGCCGCGCCCGCCGCTGCTGGCGGTGGTGCGAAAAAGTCGAATATGCCAATTTTGCTTGGCTCCGCTGCTGCTGTTGCCCTGTTGGTCGGCGTCGGTGTGATGACAATGACTGGCGGCGAAGACCCCGTGGCCGAAGCTCCGGCAGCTGTAAGCGAACCCGTAGCAGAAGCGCCTGCACCCGCTGTTGAGGCCCCGGTTGCTGAAGCACCTGCTGCGGTTGTCGAAGAAGCGCCCGTCGTTGCTGAAGAGGTTGCTCCTGCCCCCTCAGAGCCAGCTGTTGCTGCTGGCGCAGCGCCAGGTGAAGATCCTTCCGTGACTGCCGCACTCGAAGAGGCTTTGACGCCCGCTGAACCAGCGGCACCCGCCGAAGAAGCTGTTGCAGAGGCTCCGGCCCCCGTGATCGTTGAAGAGCCTGCACCGGTTGAAACCGTCGCGACACCGACTGTGACGGAAGATCCCGCACTGGTTGAGACGACAACGGACACAAGCACTGTTGTTGCCGGTCTGGGTAGTACTGACACTGGCACCCCTGCCCTTCGCCCCGTTGCCCGCCCTGAAGCCGTTGAATTGGCAGCTGTTCCGCAGCCGATCCCATTGCCAGAGCCAGTGGCGACACCGCAGCCAGCTTCTGAAGCACCCGCTGTTGAAAATCTGCCGCAGGTGGCTGTCAGCACGCCGTCCGCCGACACGCAAGTGGGCACGCTTCCGTTGCCAACAGCGCCTGAAAACATCGCTTCGATCGGTTCCGGTCTTGACCTCGATATTCTCGCGGTCACCCCCGGCAACGAGATCATTCAAGAACCGATCGTCACCGAAGGCGCTGCCGACCTGAGCACATCCTGGACCGTCCGTCTGCCATTTACACCGGCTGGCGAAGGTTCAAACATCATTGCCCAAGCCGGCCCGATTGCCCCTGTCTGGGTGCAGCCCGGCATCGTCATCACAGCGGTGAACGGTACACCTGTGCAAACTATCAACGATATTCCCGGTGTCTTGCGTTCGACGACACCGGACGAAGGTCTGGCAGCAACGATCCCCGTGTTGTTCGGGACAGCCGATCCCTCGACCGGGACTATCGCAAGCCAGCCGTGGGTTTTGCCTGTCGTTCAGGACATTGATCTTGGCAACGGCACATCGTTCCAGGCATCATTTGCCGGATCGGCTTGGCAGACGGTTGTGACATCTCTGTCTTCTGAGCAGCCAAGCGGTTTGCGCGTCGGTGACGTGATCTCGAGCTACATTCCGGCGTCAGTAGCAATCGATGATCGTCTGTCCATGTTCGAGGTTCTGAACCGTGAACTGTCCGCAGGTGTTGAGCAATTTACCTTTGCTGTACAACGCGATGGTAGTCTTTGGGTCGCATCGTATACCCACAGTGGTGCGGATGAGTAATTGGGTGCTGGTAGCTGGTTGTGCTACAGCATGTTAAGCAATTGAAAAGGTAGGAAAAATGAAGTTTATTCGTGATCTCCTCGGAAAAAAACGCAAAGAGGCCACTGGACGGGCGTCTGAAAAGGTTGAAACGCTTGAGCAGTCCTATCGTGACACAATCGGTTCGATTGTAGATGAAACAAATGCGCTTAATGCTGATCCTGCGCCTGTTGCTGACGTGACTCCTGAAGCATCCGCAGCACCCAGTCCAGAGGCGGCTCCGGCCAATATCTGGGACATGGAAGATAGCGGCAATTCAGAACTACCACCTGCCGCGGCTTTGCCTGAAAAGAATACTGAGCTTCCGCCAGCACCTGCGGCCCCTGCTGCTGCAAGTGCTGCGGCGACCCGCTCTCCTGCGCGGTCCCGCCGCACCAAGACCCGTCTGATCGGTTTTGAGCAGTCGGATGGCGCTGTTGTCGACCTGTTCAATGATGCACCGGCCACCGCACCCGCGCCTGCCGCGAAGAGTGTGAAGTTTCCCGTCGGTTGGATTGTTGTTGTCGAAGGCCCCGGCCGCGGAGAGAGCTTTTCGATGGTTTCCGGCATGTCCCAGATCGGGCGTGGCGAAGATCAGGCGATCCAGCTCGACTTCGGTGATAACTCGATTTCGCGCAGCAACCATGCTGCAATCGTATACGACCCTGAAACCAAAGAGTTTCTGCTGGGCCATGGCGGCAAGTCAAACATTGTCCGCCTGAATGACAAGCCCGTTATCAGCAACGAAAGCATTAAGACCGGTGACCTGATCAAAATCGGTGAAACTGTCCTGCGCTTTGTTGCCCTGTGCGATCAGTCATTCAACTGGGCTGACAGTGGCAGCGAGGAGGACGAAGATGTGGCGATCGCCTGAACCCCGTTTTGACGTCGCATCAGCGATCTGTCAGGGCGGTCGGGATTACCAAGAGGACGCGATTGTCACTGACTTTCCGTTCGGCTCTGACAGTGGCGTCGTCGTTCTTGCTGACGGCATGGGCGGCCATGCTGCCGGTGATGTTGCCAGCAAGATCGTCGTGACCGAGGTCTTTAGCGAACTCAAGTTTGAAAGTGCGAATTTCTCGGATTTTGAAGGTGAAATCCCTGACTACCTGACGCGCGCAGCGGTCAACGCAAACGAAGTTGTCCGCGAGCACGTGACTGCACATCCAGAGACGCGTGGCATGGGGGCGACCCTGGTGTCCTGCGTTTTGGTCGAGAACAGGCTCTACTGGATGTCGATTGGTGATAGCCCACTCTATCATTATCGCGCTGGCAAGATGCAGCAGTTGAATGAAGACCACTCGATGGCGCCTCAGATCGACTTTATGGTTCAATCTGGTTTGCTCGACCCCGAGGCTGGCAAAAACCATCCTGATCGGAACTGTCTGACGTCTGTGATCCTTGGTGATCGCGTGGCCAAGTCGGATTGCCCGAAAACGCCGTTCGAGTTGCAGGTGGGCGATATCGTTGTCGTATCCAGCGACGGTTTGCAATACCTTGAAGACGCGAAGATCCAAAAGATCCTGCATCGCTACCGTCGCAAGAAAGCCGCCGAGATCGCCGGTTATTTGCTTGAAGCCATTGAAGCACTTGCTGATCCTGATCAGGACAACTGCACATTCTCGGTCATCAAGCTGAACCACAACAAGCCGGTTATCCGCGCCATCCGCGCCAAGCCTGTCGGCCACGTGGATCGCGAGACCGCAACGGTCACCCGTGTTGTCGAGCTTGAGGAAATCGAGAAAACCGCTGCTGAGTCCCCCAAAAAGGCACCAAGCGAGGCTCCTAAAGCTGAACCGAAGGAAGCTGCCGAGAAAAAGGCCGCACCGGTCAACATCAAGGGGTCCTCAAAGATCAAGGAAGTGAAGCCCGTCCGTAAGGTCAAGGTCCACAACAACACCAGCGATAACACACAGGAGGTTGATGCGGCTGAGCCGCCGGCTAAGATTGCCGCCGGAGGCAAGTAATGTCGAATCAATCACCTGACGATCGGGTACATGAACAACTCGCGCGGGCCGTGATCAGCGGCCTGCTGCCTGACCGCGCACATGAGCAGGCGGAAAAACTGCTGACACGGCTGGAAACGCCGGTCCGTCTTGCCCTTATGGGCATGCCTCAATCGGGAAAATCCAGTCTTCTTAACCTTTTGGTTGGCCAAAATGTCCTGAGTGACGATTTCAAGCTGCCGACGCTTGAGCTGGTCTATGGTGACGAAGAACGTGCAATTTGCACCTTGTTTGACGGCACCAAGAAAACCCTGGACACCGTTGATCTTGCGCAGGTGACGGCCCAGTCCCCCGCCTTCGTTCAGTTGCAGATGCCTTTGGCTGCCCTGAAAAAGATCTCACTTCTTGAAGTTGCGGCCCCATCCGATCCTAACGCTTTGCACCGTGCCAGCCAGTGGGCCGCGAAACGGTGTGACATCGCGCTTTGGTGCACGGGCGGTTTCACCGAAGACGAGCAGCGTGTCTGGAGCCAGATGCCGGACAGCATCAAGGACCACGCCTTGCTGATGCTGACCCGCGCTGATCTGCTTCAGCAGCAAGGCACCTTTGACGATATCCGCGCAAATATCACCGCGGTCGCCACGGGTGAGTTTAACAAGATCCTGCCCATCGCAACCCGCAATGCGATTGCTGCCCGTGCGGCTGACGGCACTGTTGATAAGGACATGTTGCGTCAAAGTGGTGGCATGGCCCTGATTTCCGCAGTCCTGAAACAAGTGGACCAAGGCCGTCGCTCTGCACTTGATCTGGCCGAGGTGCTTTTGCTTCAAAATGAAGCGGCGCTTGCGGATGTGGATAAGGTGCTCGCGCCGCATGCCGACGAAGCAGCACAAGATGCCGCAGAGAGCGTCGATGCGCCCGCTCAAGAACCAGAGCTGAATGAGCCGGAAGCTGCTGAAGTCGCTCCCGCCGAACCAGAACCAACTGTTGATGAGGTTGCTGAAGACGTCGCACTAGACACCCCCTCAGAGCCCGAGGAAGAAGACGTCGCCTCTGCGCCGCCTCACGATCCGGCTGCAGCGCCAGAACCCGCGCCCGCACCAGAGGTCGCGGATGATCCGGTGAGCGAGCCTCTGAACCCAGAGGTGATTGCAAAGCACCCTAATCCGATCATGTCGCCAATGCGCCGCCGTGAAAACGTACCGGCTTCGCGTCTGGAAACACCAGAGCCAGAACGCGTGTCGGTCGGCATCGCGCGGTTGCGCAATATCGCAGCCCGCCGCGCCGAAGAAGGTATGCAGCCGACGCCGGTGGCCGAGCTGAAACCAGACACCCGCGCCGCTTATGAAAAAGTCGTCAAACACCTTGAAGATCAGGCTGCGGCACTGATGGACAGGCTTGAGGATCTGGGTGAGGCCGCGCCCGCAAACGTAATGGACCAAGCGGTCGAAGATATTAATTGGCTTTGTGATTATTTGAACGAAAACGGGGATGACGGTGACGCCGCCCTACAGCGCGCACGGGATACTGCATTTGATGCAGCCGATCTTGTGCAGTTGATGCAGATGGAAAAGCGCGACAGTGCAGCAATTGAAGCTGTTAGTCTGATGCTCCAGCTTAAGCGTGAGTTAAAGGCCGATTTGGCGGCCTGACCTGCACGCGGGTCGTTGCCGATTAGTGCGACCCTATCCCATTTGCGCTATGGCGTCGTTTCCATTATCCCAATAAAATCTTATTACTAGTGCATTAGTTGCCTGCGCGAGGCATCTGCTTGAATTGTTATCAAACACGCGCAAAGGACGGGTCAGGATGAAGATGGAAGAGCTTGCCAACGAAGGTGAAGCCGCCGTGCCAAAGGGTACGTTGCCGGCGTTCATGCGGCTCGGCCTGGAAAAACTCGATGCCTTCCGCGATGAGATCGCTGATCTTGAGGCGACCCTGGCCGACGTTGTCAAATTGGGCGGTCAAGATGCTGAAAAGAAATCCAATAGACTTATCAAGCAGTTACGCAGCTTTGAGCCAAGCATCACGATGATTGGCCAGATCAAAGCGGGTAAGACATCGCTGGTAAATGCGATGGTGGGTCGTCCGGAATTGCTGCCTGCTGACGTCAACCCGTGGACCTCGGTTGTGACCTCATTGCATCTGAACGCCCCGATCGCCGACGATGCACCGACCGCTTCGTTCCAGTTTTTCTCGCAGGATGAATGGGACCATCTGGTCGAAAATGGGGGCCGAATCGGAGAGCTGTCATCACGCGCGGGTGCTGATGAAGAGCTTGAGAAAGTCCGCAAGCAGATCACAGAGATGCGCGAAAAGACCAAGGCGCGACTGGGCCGCAAGTTTGAGCTGCTTTTGGGTCAGCAACACAATTACGCAGAGCTGAACGATGATCTGATGCAGCGCTATGTCTGCATGGGCGATGATTTCGAGGACCTTGAAGAGGAAGATCAGCAAGGTCGCTTTGCCGACATCACAAAGTCCGCTGATCTTTATATGGAGTCAGAATCGCTGCCGATGCCGATCTGCGTGCGCGACACGCCCGGCGTGAATGATACGTTCATGATGCGCGAGCAAATCACGATCAACGCCCTGCGTGATAGCCGGATTTGCGTCGTCGTCTTGTCAGCCCATCAGGCGCTGAGTTCGATGGATATGGGCCTGATCCGATTGATTTCGAACGTGAAAGCCCGCGAGGTCATCATTTTCGTCAATCGCATCGACGAACTGGCCGACCCGGCCAATCAGGTCCCGGAAATTCGCGAAAGCATTATCCAGACACTTGCCGATAATAGCGGCCCTGAGAATCCTGAAATCATCTTTGGCAGTGCCTATTGGGCCAATGTCGCGCTGAGCCCGGAACTGGACGAGATTGTCTCGGACAGCGCTGATGCCCTTTATAACTGGGCCGAAGCCGCGTTGAGCGCTGAGGCAGCGAATATGGGCACGCATGAGTTGGTCTGGCATCTGTCAGGGATGCCCCAGCTTTATGCCGCTTTGTCAGAGCGTATTTCTGACGGCCCGGGCGCCGAGATTCTGGCTGCATCCCGCAAGAAGGCTCTCAACCTTGTTTCTGGTGTCCGTGCGTCCAACCAGATGGTGTCGATGCGGCTTGAAGG
Source organism: uncultured Loktanella sp. (assembly GCA_964385035.1). GTDB lineage: Bacteria > Pseudomonadota > Alphaproteobacteria > Rhodobacterales > Rhodobacteraceae > Yoonia. Next base: position 7,080 of record CAYLMZ010000039.1, on the reverse strand, counting down.
CGACGAGGTGAATGTCATGTCACCCATGGCCCTTTCGGCGCATCTCGACAAACTGGAAGCGGATAGCATCAAACTGCTGAATGACCGGATGGACATTGTGTTCCAGCAGTTTGGGTCGCGCGTAGATCAATCTCACAAGCGCTTTCTGGATCGCGCCCTTGAATCGTTGTTGCAGCACCTTGAGCGCAAGGGCGAAGAAGAGATCTGGCAATACAGCCCCGATGGCCTGCGCATGTTGTTGCGAACAAGCTATCAGGTCATGCGCCGCAACGTGGGTGCAACCTGTAACGAAGTATTCGGCGGTGCCGCTGCTGATCTGAGTGATACTTATCGCTCTGCCTTTGGCGTTGATGTAACGAACTTTACGATCTCGCCGCCTGCTGCTCCTGAAATCCCGCCACCTGTGACACTGGGTCAAACAATCGCGTTAGACCTTCAGACATCATGGTGGAAGGGATGGTGGCAACGCCGTAAGGGCTATCGCGCCTTTGCAAGCGGGTTCTACGACCTGATCGAGGCTGAAACGACACCGATCGTAGAAGAGTTGAAAGAACGCCAGTCGCGCGAAATCCGCGCCAAGGCCGAAGCCGAGTTGCGTGACTTCCTGTCGGAACAGCGTGCAATCCTGGAGGATATCAGCAGCAAGTCCGAGTTGGATTTCGCTGACCTTGAAGACATCTTTGGCATCAAGGCCCAGAAGGAACGTGAAGAGTTGTTCGAGTACATCTACGAAGAGTTGACATATAACACCCATGCTGGAGACGCAGCATGACGACCAGTGCATTGGGTCGCAAACCGCGTATTGCCCTGATGGGCGAATTCAGCGCCGGCAAAAGCACCCTGTCCAATCTGTTGATGGGCGTCCGCCCGCTGCCTGAAAAAGTGACCGCGACCCGCCTTGCCCCGGTCTGGATCACCCACGGCAACGAGGCCCCCTACCGCGTTGATCTGGACGGTGGGCTTGAGCCTGTCTCGATTGACCAGCTTGAAGGTATTCCTGTCGAAGACACGCGGTATGTTCACCTTTCTATCGAGGCGGATATCCTTGAGGTGTGTGATCTGATCGACTTCCCCGGCATTTCCGACCCGAACATGTCAACGGATGTTGTCGAACGGATGTTAACCGAAATTGATGCCGTGATCTGGTGCACTCACGCCAATCAGGCTTGGCGCCAGTCCGAAGCTGCGGTGTGGGACAATATGCCCGAAGCTGTCCGTGAGAACTCGATCTTGCTGATCACTCGCTATGACAAGTTAACCACAGAACGTGACAGAACCCGCGTTTTCAAACGCGTGAGCCGTGAGACCCGTGGTATGTTTGGCGGGACCTTCCCGATCTCTTTGTTGCAGGCGATTCAGGCCGGTGAGGATTATGAGCTTTGGGATGCCAGCGGTGCGGGGCCTTTCACCGAACATCTGATCGATATGATTGAACGGCTGACCGAACTGACCGCGCGCACTGAACTCCCGCTTTACAACTTTGCCCACACCGAAGATGTGCCCGAGCCTGTTGTCGCCCATGTGATGCCACGCCGCGTGCAGCCGCGGACAGACCGCGCTTCAGCAGAACGTGTTGTGGTCACGGATGCCGAAATCGGGGAAGATGGTTTGATCATCCCGACCGAGGCTGCGGAGCAGACTTGATTTGAAGACCGCCACGCCTGTCCGGGCGTGGCCGTGCCCACCCTTCAAGGTGGGACATTTGTGAATGATAGGAACGACCGATGGTTGTTGACGAGTTGGACGCCTTTCGCACGGCGAACCCCGGATGCGAAATGTTGGCTTTTGCAGACCTTTCTACCCATATGATCTTGGTGACGGACAGCGGCACAAAGCACCCCCGCGAGGTGCTGGACGCGCTGTGCAACGAGGCCGCGACACTGCTGGGTGGCAAAGGGACACCAGTTTTGGGTGAAGTTCCCAGCAACGCAGCTGTCTGGGCCACCCAAGCATCACTACGGATATTTTTGCGCGCGCCGGAAGAGCCAAATGATGTATTGTGTTGTGTCTGCGCGCCAAATGTGAACGTTGGTAAACTCGTGGCCAATGCAACTGCGTGCCTTGATCGCATCAGCAACGGCTAAGTCATTGGATCAGGCCAGGATCAGATAGATGGGCGACCTTACGGCGATTGCACAAAAACTTGCTGAATTGCGCGCGCAGGACGAGGTGTACGAAAATGGTGCCCGGGTCATCTCTCATGGCGGTGTGCCGTCTGGACTAAGTGCGTTGATGCGCGTCATTGATGACACCGTTCTTGAACGCAAACTCGAAATTATGACAGGCAGCCACATCATTTCGCTGGTTGCTGCTGGCCGACGCCTGCGTGGTATCAGCGCGGTTGTGCCGCCCAAAGGCAAAAGCCCGCGACTGGTTGGTGAACCCCTCTCGCGCGAGGATAAGCGGACACTGGAGGGCGTGCGCGAGTTGCTGACAGATTTGTTGACAGCTGCCCCTCGTCTGACGCTGCGCAGTTTGCCCGCAGACCCTTTTGGGAAATCGGGCGAGCGCGGGATCTCGGCGTCAGGTCTGATTGACCTTTGGGATATCGATATGGATGAAGATCCGCTGCCACCGATGGAGCGGTTCTTGCGCGCAAACGCGAATGCGTTGGAGGCATATTTGCACGTCAGTGGCGCTGATATCGTCGCAAGTGACGGAGACGTCGCCACCTTGCAAGGTATTTGGCAAGAACAGGTTGATGCCTTCCTCAAGACCCAAGAACGACTTCCCGGTCATGCAAGTGGCGCGCAACTGGTCAGTCTTGATGGTGCCTTTGAGAACGGCAAGGCCGTTGCCTTGGGACTGCTTGACGAAGAGATGATTTTGCTGGTGTTTGACCCCGCCGCCTTGGGTCCGCTACATATGTCGTGGCAAGCCATCGTCGCGTGATGCACAGCGCAGTCGCTGCCGCCCCTGTCGCTCCGTCCTTTTTCGATGGGTTTCAAGAACGCACTTACGACGGACCCGATGGCCCTGTGTTCTACCGGATCAAAGGTGATGGCCCCCCGCTTTTGTTGATCCATGGCTATCCGCAAACTTCGGCCATGTGGCATGCTGTGGCACCAAAGCTCGCTGAAACTTATCAGGTGATTTGTCCCGATCTGCGTGGATACGGCCGTTCCTTGAAACCGGCCACAGATGCCGCGCATGAAACCTATTCCAAGCGCGCCATGGCCGGAGACATGACTGCCTTGATGAATCATTTGGGGCATGCGCGTTTCTTGATCGGGGCCCATGATCGTGGCGGGCGTGTCGCCCATCGGCTTGCAGCGGATCACCCTGATCGTGTGCGTGCCCTATCTGTCCTTGATATTGCGCCCACGCGGGAAATGTATCGTGACGCCGGTAGCGCCTTTGCCCATACGTACTGGCATTGGTATTGGCTGACGATTGCCGCCCCGTTTCCGGAAACTTTGATCGGTGCAGATCCCGACTACTACCTGATCAAGAAATGCGGAAACGGCAGCGCGGGACTATCCCCATTTGTGCAGCAAGCATTGGCGGAATACCTGACCTGTTTCCGCGATCCTGCGGCCATTCACGGGGCCTGTGAAGACTATCGTGCCGCAGCCTCGATCGACATTGCCCATGATGATACAGACCCCAACAAGCTCAAGATGCCTCTCCTTGTCCTTTGGGGGCAGCATGGCGCGATTGAGGCGCATTTTGACTGCCTGAAACTTTGGCGGGAACGCGCGGTCGATGTGTCTGGCTGGACCCTTCCGGGTGGGCACTACCTAGCCGAGGAATGTCCCGCAGAGGTACTGACGGCGTGGGAGCCATTCTTTGCCCAAGCGATGACAAAAGCTTAGGTCAATCGTGCAGGAAACCCCTCTGCCCGCAAATCCGTGTCAAGAAGGTCCTCAAGCAGTTTGACGATCATAGGTGATTGCGCATCGCCGCCAAAGGCCGCCCGCGCCGCGACATAGGTTTGTTCGGTGGCCGCTGCGAGGTCGAGGGGCACTTCGAACTCTCGGCCAAACCCCATCGCAAAACCCAGGTCCTTGAGCGCGAGGTCGATGTTGAAAGCCACATCGTAGGACCCGTTCAAGACCAGTGCCCCTTCGGTTTCATGCACAAAGGACGTCCCGGAAGACGCCTTGATCGCATGCCACGCTTGCCCCAGATCAAGCCCACCACGTTTGGCCAGCATCAAGGCCTCACCGCAAGCTTTCAGATGGATGAAGGCCAGCATGTTTGTGATGACTTTGATAATGGCCGCTGAACCGAGCGGGCCCATATGAAAGACTTCATTTCCCATCGCCTTGAGCGCGGGTAGATGGGTTTCAAACATATCCTTGTCACCACCCGCCAGCATGGTGATGTTGCCCTGTGCGGCCAGATGTACGCCGCCGGTCACCGGCAGTTCCATGATCCTGACATCATGCTTGGCCGCCATGTCTGCAAAGTCCAACACTTCATCGCGGCCGAGTGTCGACATTTCGATCCAATGGGCTCCTGACTGCATTGCAGGGAGGATTTGCGCAGCCACTTCGGCAGAGACGGCAGGTGACGGCAGGCAAGTGATGACGTGATCCACCTTTGATGCAAGTTCGGCCGGGTTTGCTGCCCATTGCGCACCTGCCGTGATCGCAGGGGCAGCCGCCTCTTTGCTGATATCGGTGACCGTGACCTCCATGCCTGCCCGCAACAAACAACACGCGCAGTTTGCGCCAAGGTTGCCTTGACCGATGTATCCGTAGTGCATCTGTGATCCTTAGGTGAAGTAGATGTTATAGTCCTGTCGGATAGCTTCGTCGAAAGCGGGGTCGAACTGAATAGCTGCATTGGCAAGAATTTCATTCTTACGTTTGATCGCCTGGTCTATCAGCATCGGTCTGTCGGCTTCGTTCCATTCCTTGGGACTCATGCGATTGCCGAGGCTGGGATAAATGTATTCTGTCTGCATGAGTTGCAGCGTCTGTTCCGACCCCAGATAGTGTCCCGGACCGCCCACGCAGACCGCTTTCATCGCTTCAATGGAGGTATTGTCTTCGGTGACATCAATGCCGCGGACACATCGCATGACCTGCCCCAGGATATCATCGCCCAAGACGAGCGATTCCAGACAGAACCCCAAAAGCGAAGCATGCATACCAGCCGCCTCATACGCCATGTTCAGACCGGACAGGCCGGCAAGGACATTTGTAATACCCTGTTCCCACCCCGCTTGCATGTCGGGCAATTTCGCATCCGAAATCCCTGCGGCAGCGCCACCCGGCAGATCATAGAATTTGTGCATCTGTGCGCAGCCAGCGGTCAGCAATGCTTGTTCCGCCGAGCCGCCAGACATCGCACCGGTGCGTAGATCGGATACGAAGGGCCACGTCCCAAAGACTGCGGGATGACCCGGTGCGATCGCATTGACATATACGACCCCTGCCAGACACTCAGCAACCGCTTGCACGATCGCCAATGCAATAGGCGCAGGCGCTGTGGCCCCCGCCTGCCCCGCTGAGAGTAGCAGGACCGGCATACCCGCGTGAATGCAAGCCTCCATCGCTTCGCAGCTTTCTTCTGCGAATTTCATCGGGGGAACAACAAAGCAGTTGCTGTTGGACATAAAGGGGCGTGCGCGCCAAGCCTCTTCTCCGCCCGCGATCCGGTGCAGCAGTTCAATCCCTGGGCCAACGTGGGCAGGCTCACTAAAGGACGTTCCGATATGCTTGGTTGTGCCTGCGCAACTGGCGTAGATGGTGTTTAGATCAAGTTCGAGGTTGTCTGTGACATCACGCGCAACCATGGCCCTTTGAAAGAAATGCACATTGTCGAGCGCATGGGTGATCCGCGCTGCGTCATATAGATCTTGGGCGGTGCTGTCGCGGTAAGTGTTTGTCTCAACATCGACGATATGAACTGCGGCCCCGGCAGTGCCGAAATGCACCTTGTTCCCCGTCAGATGCAGATCATATTTGGGGTCCCGCCCATGCAGCGTGATGTTGCGGGCGGCTTTGGCCAGCATGTCTTCGACCAGAGCACGGGGAAACCGCAAACGTCCATCATCACCAAGGATGGCACCGGCGTTTGTCATGGCCTCAACGCCGGAGGGTGGCGCCTGCGACAAGCCAATTTCTTCGAGTGCATCCAAAGCAGCCGCATGGATGCGGGCGACCTGAGCATCAGTCAGGGGCTTGTATTGACCACCTTCCAAGCCGGGCCTTACGGGGCGCAGGTCTTCTGCAAGGGGGGCGTTTCGCAATGCGACACGTGCCGCGCGTCCGCCAGAGCGGCGTTTCATCTCAGTCATCACGGCTCCTCCCACTATGATGCGAGAAATATTCTCAGAGATTTCTGACTTTTCAATCGCCCTGGACGTTCATTATTGATCGGATTTTTCGATTAGATATTGTGGCGCTATGCAAATCGATCTCATCGAAACATTTCTCGACCTGTGTGAAACGAAAAGCTTCAACCAAACCGCAGAGCGTTTGCAGGTCACGCAATCCACGGTGTCATCGCGGGTAAAGGCCCTGGAAGCCGCGATGGGCGTCCGCCTGTTCAAGCGGTCGCGCGCAGGGACAACGTTAACCACAGAAGGGTTGCGGTTTGAGCCGCATGCGCGTGGTCTGCGGCACAGCTGGTCGACTGCACTTTCCGCGACCCGTGATGTATCGTTAGGCGGGATCACGATGCGGATTGGCTTACAGCACGACCTTGTCGGGACCGGCATCAAGACCCTGATCGAGGATCTACGACAGACGTTTTCCGACACAGGATTCTTTCTGGAAGCCGACTATTCCGCCCCGATGTGCGCGGACCTTGTCACTGGCGCACAGGATGTGGCACTTCTCTATAGTCCGCAGATGCTGCCGGATCTGACGTTTGAACCGTTGGGGGAGGTCCCTTACGTGATGGTGTCAACACATGCACGCAAGATGCAGGACGTTGACCCGAAGACATATATTTTCGGAAACTACGCGCCTGTCTTTGCGCAAAGCCACGCAGCACAATTGCCTGCTTTGTCGGAAAGCTATCTGTCGATTGGGCAAAATGCAGCAATGGTGTCTTTGCTGACTGGGCTGTCGGGCACGGCCTATATCTTGCAGGCGTCGGCAAAGGAATTGATCGCGCAAGGCC
>CAYLMZ010000038.1:0-19352 GCA_964385035.1 uncultured Loktanella sp. | reverse complement strand
TTCATCGTGGCAATCTGCGGTGAGATCATGACCATGCCCGGCCTGCCCCGTGTGCCATCCGCCGAAGCGATCATGCTCAACAACGAAGGCCAGATCGAAGGGCTGTTCTAAACTGCCCACGTGACATTTTTTGCCTCTGTCGGATGCCTCCGGCGGAGGTATTTTTGAACATGAGAAGAGACGATGACAGCGACAGTGATTGACGGAAAGGCCTTTGCGGCCAAGGTACGCGGCCAAGTGGCCGAAGGCGTGGCCAAGCTCAAGCAAGAGCAGGGGATTACACCCGGGCTGGCTGTTGTGCTGGTCGGTGAAGATCCTGCCAGTCAGGTCTATGTCCGTTCCAAGGGCAAAATGACGACCGAAGTTGGCATGGCCTCGTTCGAGCACCGGCTTGACGCAGATACCTCTGAAGCCGATCTTTTGGCTGTCGTTGAGCAACTCAACAACGATCCTGCCGTCCATGGTATTCTGGTCCAATTGCCGTTGCCGGATCATCTGGACAGTGATCTGGTGATCAACAGTATTGATCCCGCCAAAGATGTAGACGGATTTCATATCTCGAATGTAGGGCTGCTGGGGACCGGTCAGAAAAGCATGGTGCCCTGCACGCCGTTGGGTTGCTTGATGATGCTGCGGGATCATCATGGGTCGCTTTCTGGTATGAATGCTGTTGTCATTGGGCGTTCCAACATTGTCGGCAAACCCATGGCTCAGCTGCTGCTCGGTGACAGTTGCACTGTCACCATCGCCCATAGTCGCACCGCTGATTTGCCGGGTGTTGTCCGTCAGGCAGACATTGTGGTGGCGGCGGTCGGGCGCCCACAAATGGTGCCCGGTGACTGGATCAAGCCGGGTGCCACCGTCATTGATGTGGGTATCAACAGGATTGAAAAGCCGGAAGGCGGCACCCGCCTCGTTGGTGATGCCGACTACGAAAGCTGCGCGGCCGTGGCCGGAGCGATTACGCCAGTTCCGGGCGGTGTTGGTCCCATGACCATTGCCTGTCTCTTGGCCAACACATTGACCGCATGTTGCCGTGCGAACGGCCTGCCGGAACCGGAAGGTTTGACCGCTTAAGTCGGGACAGCAATTGCCTTGCGCCCTGTCAGGATCGCCATTGGGGCGGTTCTGAAGCATTTGCGCAGGTCTGCAGCCTGACTAGACAGTCCGCCAGTGTAGGTCCCGTAGGCCGGCATGATCAACCGCTGATCATCATAAAGAAACGCAGGGCGACTTGGACCAGTGATGCGGTGCTTGGGGTGATAGTGGCCTGAAACCTCTGCCACTGCATCCGTGGCGATATGGCGAAAAGTCAGCGCACCAATTGTCAGTTCTGCCCTGTGGCTGCCACCAAGATCAACGGGGCCGGGATCATGGTTGCCTTCGATCCAGATCCAATCGCGTCCCGCCTGTAGACGCGTCAGCCAGAGCCGCATGTCCTCGTTCAGGCTGGCGGCGGCATCAAGATCGTCAAAGCTGTCGCCAAGGCAGATGACCGTTGCAGGATCGGTCTCAAGAATGTCGGCTTCCAGTTTGCTGAGTGTCTCCTGCACTTCATAAGGGGGCAACATACGTCCACTGCGCCGCGCGATCCTGTCAGACTTCCCCAGATGTAAATCAGAGACGCAAAGGGCCCGTGCGTCACGTAGATAGAGCGCGCCAGAGGGCATGGCCATCAACACAGTCTTGCAGAAGGTAAAGGTGAGATTGTTCATGATCTGTTCTTCGCGCGCGTTCTGTTCAGACGCAAGCTCAAAGTGCTGAGTCTCCTGCCACTTGCATCAGCCGCGCGGCCGCTTCCTCCATGATCCGCTCTTGTGCGGCGCCTGCAACAGGAATGCGGCCTCGTTGGAGCAACATGGGGAGGGACAAAGGCGTGATGCGGTCTAGGCGGACGTGATCAATTCGTCCCGCTGTCCGGGCTAGCATTTCCTCGATCCGCCCAAAATCGACCAAGCCGCGCATGGCCTCTTCGCGGGTGATCCGCAACATCAGGTGGTCGGGGTCATATTTCGCGAGTGTGTCATAGAGGATGTCGGAAGAGAATGTCGCCTGCCGCCCTGTCTTGCGGCTTTGCGGCAGGTTCCGCTCGATCAAACCTGCGATAGTCGCGGCACCGCGGAAGGTCTTCTTCATCACGGCATTGCCCGAAAGCCACGTTTCGAAGTCGTCACGCATGTTGCTGGCGTCGAAAAGCGGCGCTGGGTCATCAACCGGATCTAGCCCCCAGATCAGTGTGGCATAATCAGTGGCGACAAAGCCCAGCGGGTGGAGTGATAGTTCCTCCATCCGTTGGGTCATCAGCATGCCAAGGGTCTGCATCGCGTTGCGTCCCGCAAAGCCATAGGCGCAAATGTGGTGCCGCCCTTCGTTTGGGAAAGTCTCGACCAGGATACGGTCGGCCTCGGGCAGTTTGGAAACCTCGCGTTGTAGACCAAGCCATTCGGCGGTGTGTTCAGGCAAATCGGGCCACGCAGGTTGATCGAACATGCGCAGGATGCGGTGCGAGAGTTGGGTCGAATTGGCGAATTTCGTGCCCATGAAAGTTGCGATCTTGGGCGTTTTGTCAGAGCGACGGGACACTTCGACGGTCATTTCCTTGAGCCCTTCATAGCGGACGACCTGCCCGCCGATCAAAAACGTATCGCCAGGGGTGAGTGTCGCTGCAAATGCTTCTTCGACTTCACCCAATGGTTTGAAGTTGCCGCGCAATCGCACCTTGAGCGTATCGGTATCCTGAATTGTGCCGATGTTCATGCGGATGGTGCGTGCAGTGCGCGGGTCACGCAGCTGCCACATCCCGTCCGGTCGTTTTTGCAGTCGTTTCCACTTGTCGTAGGCCCGCAGGGCGTAGCCTCCCGTCGCACAGAAATCGAGGCAATCATCAAAGGCTGCGCGACCAAGGTTGCGATAAGCACCAACTGTCCGGATTTCATCAAAGAGCGCATCTTCATCAAATGGCCCTGCACAAGACGCGATCAGGATATGTTGGCACAGCACATCGCGCGGACCATCACCTTTGGGGTCGCCATCAAGATCACGCTCTTTTACGGCCTCCAGTGCGGCGATGCATTCAACAACCTCGAATCTGTTCGCAGGCACGAGAAGCGCCTTGGAGGGTGCATTGTAGCGGTGGTTGGCCCGACCGATCCGCTGGATAAGCCGCTTGACGTTCTTGGGCGCGCCAACCTGCACCACCAGATCCACGTCCCCCCAGTCGATGCCGAGGTCAAGCGAACCGGTACACACAATCGCCCGCAGTTGACCTGCCACCATCGCGGCCTCGACTTTTTCGCGTTGTTCGCGGGCAAGACTGCCGTGGTGGATGCCGATGGGCAAATCGTCGGTATTGGCCAGCCAGAGCTTATGAAAAAAGATCTCGGCCTGTGCGCGGGTGTTGTGGAAAATCAGGGTGGTTTTGTGTTTCTTGACTTCGTCCAGGACGGCCGGGATCGCATAGGCGGCACCACCACCGGCCCACGGTGGTGGTTCTTGCGTGGTCAGCATGGCAATGTCCGGATCAGGGCCGGGATCGGCATGAAGGATCGGACAAGGATCAGGGTGACAAGCCAGTTCGGCGGCGATGGCTTCGGGGTGTTCTACCGTGGCCGAGAGGCCAACGCGCCGCATCTGCGGGGCAAGTGTTTGCAGGCGGCTCAGGCCAAGCATCAGTTGGTCGCCCCGTTTGCTTTCTGAAAGCGCATGGATTTCGTCCACAATGACACGCTGTAGCCCAGCAAAAATACGCGGCGCATCTTCGTACGACAGCAAAAGGGCGAGGGACTCAGGTGTCGTCAAAAGAATATGCGGGGGATCGGCACGCTGCTTGCGCTTTTGGGTGTATGTCGTGTCACCCGTCCGGTCCTCTATCCGGATCGGCAAGCCCATCTCTTCTACCGGTGTGCGCAGGTTGCGTTTGATGTCAGCTGCCAGCGCCTTGAGCGGCGAGACATAAAGTGTATGCAATCCCTTGTGCTGACCTTCAGACAGTTCGACAAGTGAGGGCAAGAACCCTGCAAGCGTCTTGCCCCCACCGGTCGGGGCGATCAACAGCAAGGCCGGAGCATCGGCCCTTTCCAACATGTCCTGTTGATGGGGGTGGATGTCCCAACCACGGTTTGCAAACCAGTTTCGGAAAATCGGGGGAAGGTGCCGCATAGGCCTAAGGTGCGATGTCACGTGCCAGCGTCAAGCCTTCGGTGTTGGTTTTGAGCGGGGCATCAGGTTGCCAATCGCGGACTGCACCGTGCGGGGCAGGGTTGTATCGGCTTGTCCCGCGATATCGAGCGCGGCGGCCACGTCTTTGAACAGAATCCCGATACTGTTGTCCGGTGCATAACCATCGCGGGCGAACTCAATCTCATCAAAGCCAGAAGCGAGCCAATTCTGGCCCGAGGCACTATGAAACAACGCAAGGAGCTTGCTTTCTTCAACCCCTTGGGCGTCTGCCCAATCAAGAACAAGCCGTGTCATAGCGGTATGTGACGCTGCAAGCAGGTTGTTAAGAACCTTGGCCGTCATGCCTGCCCCAAATGCGCCCATGTGATGAATCTCCTGTCCCATTGCCGAGAGTGCGGGGCGCACATCCTCTGCTGGTCCGCCGGTCATGAATGTCAGCGTGCCTGCGTCTGCTTTGATCTGTGCGCCTGACATAGGGGCATCGATCAAGGCAATTGGGTCTGGAACGCGTGCGCGCAGGTCCTTAACATAACGGGGCGACAGAGTTGAGCTAATGACGATGCGCTTTAGGGCAGTGGCCTGCGTGACAAATGCCTGATCATTAAACAAAACAGCATCGGTTTCCTCCGCATCGCGCACAACTGTGATCAGCGTCTCCAGCCCGTCGGCAAAAACAGCCGGCTCGGTCTCAATTCCGGGGATGCTGCGAACGTCAAACCCGCGCGCATCAAGACCCGCCTTGCGCAGATTGGCGAGCATGCCAGATCCCATACGACCGCATCCTGCGACGCCAATCACACCAACCATCCATTCCTCCAACAAAAAGGGCTTCCCGCAGCCTAGAGGGAAGCCCTGATCTTGAGAATGGCAAATGATCTAGCGGACGATTTCTTCTTCTTTGACGAACATATTGGCCCACGCGCGATCAATCAGGTCAGGGGACATCTGATAAGGAATACCCTCGAATTCGCAGATCGAAATCATCTGATCAATCAAGAAGATCGGCTGGTAGTTCGCATAGATGTTGTCGATCTCGGGGTATTTCACGTTCAACAAATGCACGAGCGTATCTTCGTCCAATGGCATCTTGCGCTTACGCGCCACCATGGCAAAAATTTTCAGGAAGTCTTCCTGGTTCGGTCCATCAATCTTGATTTTGTAGAAAATACGACGCAGCGCCGCTTTGTCGAAGATCGCATTTGGGTGGAAGTTGGTCGAGAAGACGACGAGCGTATCAAAAGGGACTTCGAACTTTTCACCCGATTGCAGCGCAAGGATGTCCTTGCTTTCTTCAAGCGGAACAATCCAGCGGTTCACAAGGGTTTGCGGAGGTTCTTGCTGACGGCCAAGGTCGTCCACGATAAAAATCCCGCCAGTCGATTTCAGCTGCAACGGGGCCTGATAGGTCCGAGCTGTCGGATTGTAGACGAGGTCGAGCATGGACAGTGACAATTCACCGCCGGTGATGACCGTCGGGCGTTCACACCGCACATAGCGGGTGTCAAAACGGCCAGACGTCCGGCGCAGACTATTGGGGTCGTCCACGTCGTCTTCGGCAGCGCTGTGAACAATAGGATCATAAACCGTGATCACCTGACCAGAGTATTCGATCGCGCGCGGAACATAGATCTTGTCGCCCAACGCATCACGAATACCGTTCGAGATAGACGATTTACCGTTACCCGGTGGGCCATACATCAGGATTGAGCGCCCTGCGCTGACGGCTGGGCCGAGGTTGGATAACAGGTCGTCCGGCAGAACAAGGTGACCCATCGCTGTTTCCAGTTGATCACGGGTGATCTGGATGTTGCGGATCGATTGGCGCTGGATCTGTTCGCGGTAGACCTCAAGCGGGACGGGCATCGCGCCGTAATACTCTGACTGCCCCAGCGCATCGAGCGCACGGGCGCGGCCCGCATCGGTCAGTTGATATCCCATCTCGTTGCCGCTTGTCGCGCTGAGCGTCCCCGTGGCTTCAAGCAGCAGCTGACCTCGCGCCAGATCGACAAGTTCCTGTGTCACCGGGATCGGCAGGCAGACCGCCTTGCTGAGAGAAGAGACAAGATCAAGGTTCATCCGGAACATCGTCTTGATCAAGATGTCGCGCATCATGGCCGTTGGCAGAAGCATTCCATCAAGACCGCGCGGGGCGGGAGGGGCGGTTACACCGGGGGTTTGCATGTTCATATCAGCGAGCCATCCAATCAACAAAACCAAAGGCCGCCCAAACGGCGGCAGCTTCACCATATACTACGTGGGTTTATGGCGAAATAGTGAACAAAGCGGCTCTATGGAATGGCACTTTAGCTGGCGACAGCCATCGCCAAGTAAAGCACCAATGTCATGCTGAGTGGCAGGCCCTTGGGAAAATACCGGCCCGCGTGCCAGCTTTTCCAGTCTGGTGCGAAATTCTTGAGCGGCGAAAACCGAAACAGACTATGCACGACAAGTGCGGCGATCAACGATGCAGCAAAGATCACCATGATCAGCAGGGCGTCCTCGCGCAGGAAATAGGGTGACATCACAGCGATCATCTTGGCGTCCCCGCCACCCATCACGCGGCCCGCCCAAAGGAGCATGCAAATCGCCAAAACGACGGGAAAGTGAAGCCATTGCCAGAAATAGGTTTCAATCCCGAACGCAAAGGGCCCCAACACAACAAATGGCAGACCAAGCACAATGACAGAGCCATTCGTGATCTTCATGACCCGCATGTCGTTCCACGCAATATAAAGGGCAATTGGAATGATGGCGGGCAGAAACCACAGCGCTGTCTGAGCCGTCATTTCCATGCTCAGGTTGCGTTGTTCTCGAGCGCCTCAAGTGCACGTGCGGCTTCTTCGAAGAACTGCGGATGGGTGTCGATTGCGTCCTGAAGCAAGGATTTCCCGATCGTCACATCGTTTTGCTTAATGGCTGTCAGGGCCATCGTGTGTAGCAGGCGGGCGCGCTCGATCTGCGTCATTGGCACGACAGGCAGCGCGTAATTGCGTTGCGCACCGCGGGCCAGCACCATGTTATTCTTTGCCGTAAACAAGGTGCTGTCAAAACGGAGCGCGTCCACAAAAAGTCTCTCTGCGGCAACATATTCACCGCGCGTCAGCTTTGAAAAACCCCAGTTGTTGTAGACGGATGCAGGGCGTGTCGTCAGGCCGACGGCAGTCTCATAGAAACTGTCGGCTTTTTCCCATTGCTGGCGACTATCGGCGACCATTGCCTCAAGCCGGTAGCGTTTGAAGGTCTCATAGGTCGGTGGGATTGTGTTGAGCGTGGCTGCGGCGTTGTCCCATTGATTGGCGCGGACATAGGCACCGGCCAGTTCAACGCGGTCACCATTGTCGGCCTCTTCATGTTCGACAACGACTTGCCATGCGGCAATGCCTTCGGTTGGCCGCCCTGCGCGGATCAGGGATGCGGCAAGCCCGCGTTGCAGGTCAATGCGGTCTGGTGCACTGGCGCTTGCATTTGAAAAGTAGCGGACCGCTTCGTTCGGGTCTGCCACAGTGAGCATCACATCATTGAGGTTGGATTCATCAATAACATTGAGGTCATCCAAGACCTCTTGCACTTGTTCTTCTTCAGACTGTGCACATGCGGATAACCCAAAGACCACCACTGCGAGGGGCACAAGGATAGGATGGCGCATTTTTGCGTCCTTTTGCTGCTCTTGCCTTAATTTAAAGCGGACCCCCAAACTCATTTTGGTCCCGCCAGATCAGATTGAAGCCCTGATTTTCTTGAGGCGTATTATTGCCAATATTTTCCAATTTTGCGAGTGCTAAGGTCAAGTTCTCGCGAATTTCATCAGAATTACCGTTGTCAGCGGCAAAAGCCCGCTGAAAAACGCGGCTTGCCTCGGCAACTTTGCCGCGTTCCATCAATACAACGCCTAGGTTGTTCCACGCCGGTGGATAGGTGGGATCCTCTTCGACGGCACGTCTGAGCCAGCGTTCGGCCTGACCCAATCGGCCCAGCCCGAGGTTGGCCGAACCGATGGCCGACAATGTATCGACGTTCATACCTTGTTGCAGTGCTGCGCGATTGTAGGCCTGTAGGGCCAACTCATACTCCTCAGCGGCCATCAGGCGATGACCGACTGTCAGCCCGTCGACTTGACTTTCACCCGCAACCCCGGGCGCAAAGACACCATCACCCGATGCGTTCAATCCCGGATCATCACAAGCGGAAACGGCGAGCACTAAAAGGCTCGCCGTCAAAATTGCACGTGGCATTAGCGTTTAGCCCCCGAGGTTTTTGGCGATCGCATAAATAGATGGTCCGATCAGGATCGCCATCAATGGGGGAACCGTCAACATCATTGTGGCCAAAGTCATCTTTGTCGGCAATTTGTTGGCAGCTTCCTCGGCGCGCATGACGCGCTTGTCACGCATCTCGGAAGAGTAGACACGTAGCGCGTCGGCAATGGATGTACCAAATTGCTGGGACTGCACCAAAACGGTCACAAAGCTGGAAATATCGGGCACGTTGCAGCGTTCGGCCATGTCTTTGAGGACGGTGGTCTTGTCCTTACCGGCTTTGGTTTCTTGGCCCACAATCTCGTACTCTTCTGCGAGGTCCGGGAAACCGTTTCGCATTTCGGCGGCGACACGCATGATCGATTGATCAAGCGATTGGCCTGCCTCAACGCAGACCAGCATCATATCTAGGCTGTCTGGAAATGCGTTTGTAATTTCCTGCTGCCGCGTTTGAAGGCGGCGGGTCACCCAGTAGCGTGGCAACATGTAGCCGACAACGCCCGGTCCCATCACCCAAAGAGCGAGGTCTTGGGCTGATACCTGGATCTGTGACGCCTGTAACATGGCGTAGATGCCACCAAGGGTGAGGCCAAAGACACCAAGAATGAACTGCATGAAGTAGAAAATCCGGACAGAGTTCTTGCTTCGATACCCGGCTTGCAGCAGTTTCAGCTGAATTGCAGAATATTCGTCCGCATTCTGTGGTTCCAGAAAGTTGGCGTATTTCTCAAGCCGGTCTTTGCCGGACGCCGCGCGCAGACGATCTCCTTTGCCGCCCTTGTCATCTTGCCCACCACTCGCGCTGCCTTTCAGGCGATCCAGTGGATCAACCTCTTTCTTGAGCAACACAGGCAGTGTCACGATGATCAGGAAAATACCAAGGAAGCCAACGACCATTAGCGGGCCGTATGGGCCAAGCAGGTCAGTGATCATTGTCTGGATTTGCTGAACGTATTCCATCATGGCCCCTTATACTTTGATGTCGACCAAGGCGCGCATGACGATCAGGTTAACGACCAGAAACGCGCAAACGACCAAGGCTGCGGGAATAAATAATGGGCTCTCCATGACTTCATCGAAGTAGTCAGGTTTCACAAGGTTGATCCCGAACAATGCGATAAACGGAAACGCAGACAGCAGGTTTCCGGACCACTTTGCCTCGGCGGTGATGGCGGCCACTCTGCGGAACAGGCGGAACCGTGCACGGATCACTTTGGCCAGACCATCAAGAATTTCGGCGAGGTTACCACCAGACGTCTGCTGAATGGTCACAGCAACGGCAAGGAACCGCAAATCCGGACTATCAAGGCGTTCCGCCATTGCTTTCAGGGTCTCGCCCATATCGCGTCCATAAGCGGCTTCATCCGAGATCATGCCCATTTCGGTGCCCAACGGGTCCGGAACTTCCTTTGCGACAATGGAAATTGCCGAAGAAAACGGGTGCCCGACACGCAGCGACCGCACCATGAGTTCAACTGCTTCCGGCAATTGCTCCTCGATCATGGACATGCGCTGTTTCGCTTTGCGGCTGACCCAGACGTAGACGCCACCGATGCCGAAGATAATCGAAAGCATGATCCGGATCGCCAATGCGGCCCCCGTGAAGACGGTGAACAAACCGAAGGCGGCTGCCGTCACAACAACCATCATGATCACAAGCTGGACTGGTGTGAACGCGATATTTGCTTTTTGTGCTTTGTCCGCCAGCAAAGAGTAAATCGGAATACTCTGCGACTTCATATGCTGCGTCATTTCCTTGCGCAGCTGGTCAAGAACCTGTTCGCGGTTCCCCCCTTTGTCGAGCATCTCAAGGCGGCGGTTCACCTTGCCGTCCATGCTGATCGACTTGCCAAAGATGACAAGATAAGCACCCTGAACAAGCGCGAGGACCGCGACAAAGATCAGGATATAGATGACCGGTTCGGCAGAAATCATATGGTGTTACTCCGCGACCATAGGTTCGAAAATAGCCGGTGGCAGATCGAAGCCCCACAGCTTGAAACGCTCTGAATAGTGGCTGCGCACACCGGTGGCGGTGAAGTGGCCGATGATCTTGTTGTCTGGCGTGAGGCCAACGCGCTGATACCGGAACACTTCCTGCATCGAGATGACGTCACCCTCCATACCCGTAATCTCTGTGATCGAGGTCATGCGGCGCGATCCGTCCTGCAAACGCGAGGCTTGGACGATCAGGTTCACAGCCGAGGAAATCTGGCTCCGCATGGCTTTGATTGGCATTTCGATACCAGCCATGGCGATCATGTTTTCCAAACGTGAAACAGCGTCACGCGCAGAGTTCGCGTGAATTGTGGTCATTGATCCGTCGTGGCCTGTGTTCATGGCCTGCAACATGTCGATGACTTCTTCGCCACGCGTCTCGCCCACGATAATGCGGTCTGGGCGCATACGAAGTGCGTTTTTCAAACAGTCCCGCTGCGAGACGCCACCGCGCCCCTCGACGTTGGGTGGACGGCTTTCCATCCGGCCCACGTGCGTCTGCTGGAGCTGGAGTTCCGCTGTATCCTCGATCGTCAGGATGCGTTCGGCGTCATCGATGAATCCTGACAACGCATT
Organism: uncultured Loktanella sp.; assembly: GCA_964385035.1. Taxonomy (GTDB): domain Bacteria; phylum Pseudomonadota; class Alphaproteobacteria; order Rhodobacterales; family Rhodobacteraceae; genus Yoonia. Next base: position 8,343 of record CAYLMZ010000038.1, on the reverse strand, counting down.
CAGCGTCGTCGTCTTACCGGAACCTGTACCACCCGACACGATCACATTAAGACGGGTTGAAACGGCTGCCTGCAAATATGCGGCCATCTCCTCGGTAAAGGCACCGAATTTTACCAGTTCCTCAATGCCGAGTTTGTCTTTCTTGAACTTACGAATAGAGACCAGCGATCCGTCAACAGCAATCGGCGGAACCATCGCGTTGAAACGTGAACCGTCCGCGAGGCGGGCGTCAACATAAGGATTGGATTCATCCACACGACGCCCAACAGCCGAAACGATCTTGTCAATGATGCGCAAGAGGTGGCGTTCATCTTTGAAGGTAATATCGGTCAGTTCCAACCGGCCTGCACGTTCAACAAAGATCTGCTGAGGTCCGTTGACCAGAATATCGTTGACGGACTCATCTTTGAGCAAGGTTTCCAGCGGGCCGAGGCCGGTGACTTCAAAAAACAGATCCTGATTGAGGTTCTGACGCTCTTCGCGATTGAGCACGATCCCCATATCTTCAAGGGTTTCGCTTGAGATCGCGTTGATTTCTGCGCGTAGGTCCTGTTCGGTCGCGTTTTCGAGCGCAGCAAGGTTAAGGTTGTCGAGCAGGGCCTTGTGCAGCTCTAGTTTGATCTCGCCCAGACGTTCTTTCCGGCGTTTTTCACGGTCGGCAGGTGCTGCCTCTGCGCTGCGTCGGGTTGGCGCAGCTTTCATGAGTGACTTGCTGTCCGGGGCGGGCGCTGCGGTTTTAGCCGGAGCGGTGCCAGCGGCGGGCGCGGGTGTATTGGCTTGCGGTGCCGTTGGCTTCTTATACTTCGAAAACATCTAACTTACCTCTCAAGAAGCTGCTTTTACGTCTTCCACCAGACCAATTTCATGGATCGACTTTGCCAGCTTTGCAATTTCCTTGCGTAGTGGGTTTTTTGGAATTGTTTCGGCCATTGGCGTTCCGTGGTCAGCCGACTGAAGAACGGGCTTTCCGCCATCGGGCAGCAGGATTTCGATTCCGATGCCGAGGCTTTCAGACAGGCGTTTGACGCGGCCTTTGCCATTCAGATCGGTAAATCCCGGGGCGCGGTTGAGCAGAAAACGGATCTTCTCAAAAGGCAAATCCTCGGACTGAAGCGCCCGCTTGAGGCGCAACGTGTTTTGTGCGGATCGCATGTCCAATTCGATCATGGCGAAATAGACATGGGCCAGTTCCAGCACGACCTGCGACCACTCCACCATCGTCGAAGGCATATCGATGACCACATAGTCAAAGTGGCTGGCCGCCATTTCGATCACGCTGGTAATGTCTTCGGGCGTGATCATATCCAACGGGATCATGTCAGTGGGCGAGGTCAGAACCTGCAGCTTGTCCCCATATGTCAACAAGGCCTGCATGAACGATTCAGTGTCCATCGACGCTGTATCCGTCAGCAATTCCAGCACTGCTTCGCGTCTTGGCAGGTCAAGATATGTAGATGCGGTGCCAAACTGAAAATCGAGGTCGATCAGGCAAACCTTTGGCGGGTCTTTTTTGTCGATCGTCGCCAGTTCCCACGCAAGATTGACGGCCATCAGGGTTGCTCCTGTTCCGCCTGCTACACCATGAACCGGAATGACAACGCCAGACTTGTCGCCTCTGGACTTTGCATTTGGATCACCAGCAGCGGCCACCGGGATTTCTGGCTGCGTGAGAACACGCTCAATCGCCTTGGCGAGCTCGTTTTCTGGCAAAGGGTAGGGCACGAATTCATCACCACCCTCACGGAGCAGCTTGTGAAGAGCAGCGGGGCTGACATCTTCAGCAATCAAAATCACTTTGATCCCGGCCTCTTTGGCGACGCCGATCACTTCGGATACACGATCAAGATTGTCTTCGTCGTCGGCATCCATGGCGATCGTGACAAACTGAAGGCCGGATGCTTCGGGTTGGTTCAGGAATGCGGTCGCGTCTTCGAAACTGAGGTCACCCCAAGAATCACCAAGGGCGGCTTCCATGTCTTCAATCAACAGATCAAAGTTCTGGACATCGCGACTGATGGTGCAGGCCACAATCGGTGGGGTATCACTTTGCACAGCGGTGCTCGTGTTCATCTTCTAGGTGCCCTTCAACTCGGAATAAAAAATCACCAAACAACTGCATAAGCCTAGCATATCAATAAACTATGACCACAGGTCTTTGGCGCAGGACTCATTACAGTCTAACCGTGAGTGACAACCGTGTCGAGAATTAGGCGAAATATTCGCTATTGTGCGATGATTGGCAACGATCATAGCGATGCAGCAGAAATGTAAACGCCGGACCAAAGGCCCGGCGCTACGTGAGTTTGCTTTAGTGTGCGTTACTCGCCACTGACGCGTGCCTCTGCAATCGCACGAGTCGGTGCGGCGCTGACGATATACTCGCGGAAGATGACTTCCGCATATTTACCGTTCAGCAATGCTGGATTGCTCTCAACAAAACCCGACACCTCGGTCACTGTACGGCGGTTGCGACGCTCGCGACCTTCAGTGACGATCAGCGGTTGCGTTTCACCGAAAGAGGCAACTGCCTCAAGGCGGCTCCGCTCGATCCCTTGCGAGACAAGGAAGCGCACAACAGCCTGCGCACGGCGCAGTCCCAAGCTGCGGTTGTAGGCTTGGCTACCGACAAGGTCGGTGTGGCCGTAAACCTTAAACCGGACTTCAGGGAACTGCTTGATCCAGTCAGCTTGCTGCATAAGGGCTGCACGTGCATCAGCATCAAGAACAGTTGAATCAAAGGCAAAGTTCACCGTTGAGTCAACGTCAGCAGCAAAGCGACGCGCCAGGTTCACTGTGTAGTCCAACTCGCCCGACTGGATCAGCCGGTTGTTTTGTGTGGCTTCGCCGAAGTCACCACTGTCGAGAGATGCACCTGCTTCTGAGAAGAACGACGAGAATGTCGGATCTACCGGTGTACAGGCCGAGATAGTTGCGGCAGCGATCGCCGTTGTGAATACTTTTTTCATCGACTTACGCTCCAATCATTCGTCCAGGACATAGCCATAGGACCCGATAAAGTCCTGACGTGCCACTTCGCCAGCGCCACCACTTGTTGGCCCACTGTTGCGCGCTACCCGACCAAACAGGAACAAGTCTTGCTCTGTCGGCGGACGCACACGGTCAGTTGGCAATGCAAGTGCTTCGCCACGGGTGGGTGTGACAAGATGAGGCGTCACAATGATCACCAATTCCGTTTGGCGACGCGCGTACTCAGCACTGCGGAACAAGGCGCCCAATACAGGAATGTCACCAATCCACGGCACTTGACCGCTTAGATCAGTGAAATCGTCACGCAGCAGCCCGGCAATCGCAAAGCTCTCACCGTCGCGCATTTCAACTGTTGTTGATGTTTCGCGGCGTGTGAAGGAGTCGATGTTGAAACCGTTCGCAACAATGCCATTAGACGGGTCAATCGCCGAAACAGCGGCTGACAGTTCAAGATTGATGATGTCTTCATCAATCACACGTGGAACGAATGTCAGCTCAACACCGAATGGGCGATACTGCACGGCAACGTTGCCACCGTCCACGATCGGGATTGGATATTCACCACCGGCAAGGAAGGTGGCTTCCTGCCCGCTTAGTGCAACAAGGTTTGGTTCAGCCAAAGAGCGCACAACGCCGCGCGACTCCAGCGCTTCGAGCAAAATGCCCACTTCAAGCCCACCAGCACCGAAATTGAACAGTGCGGCACCGTTGTTTTCGCTGGCGCCTGGCAAGTTTCCAGCCAGTGAGTTACCGACCCCGGCTTGTGTGATTGTGCGGTTGCTCCCGCCTGATACACCGAGTGTGTTATCCAGAACGTTGCCACCGAGTGACAGGGATGTGGAAAGCGCCTTGCTGACAGAACGCTGCATCTCTGCGAAACGAACCTTCAACATAACCTGATGCGTGCCACCAACCATCATGAGGTTTGAAACACGACCGGGTGCATAGCGTTCAGCCAGATCCAGAGCTCGATCCAAGCGGGCAATGGAAGACACCGTGCCAGAGAGCACGATACCGTTGTTGGCAGTGCGCACTTCGATATTCTCACCTGGAATAATCTGGGACAGACGTTCCTTGAACTCTGCCAAATCCGGAGCGACGTGAACTTCGACGTTTGAAATCAAACGACCATCGGCGCCCAGAAGTGTCAGAGTGGTCCGGCCCGGCTCTTTGCCGAGGACGTAGATCGTTCTGTCCGACAAGGACGAGATATCCGCGATGCCAGGATTGGCGATCGACAGTTCAGTGAAGGGTTCTTCACTTTCTACAATGATGGCCCGGTTCATCGGGACACTCAGTGCGCTGGACGGTGCGCCGCGCAAAACGCGCAACGTATCGGCCGGCGCGATACTTGGTGCTGCCGCGGTAAGCGACAGTGTCAGGCCCGCTATCGCAGCCTTGAGAAATTTACTTTGCGTCATAGTGACCTGCCTCTCCGATCACGCTGGTTGTGGGTCTTCTTTGCCCAATGATGGAGTGACCATGGGCGAGTTGCACATTTATTGCAAGAATCAAGGCGTTGTCGGGCAAAGCAGATGTGGACAAATCGCAACACATTGCCCGCAAGTAAAAAGAGGCGCCCTTTGGCGGGGCACCTCTTTCGCAACTTTTGACGGGGTTATTCTGAGCGACTGATTACTCGCAAGGAACCTCGATAACCACAATATCTACCCCACGACGCTCGCGACGTGTGCATATTTCGGGTGCAGCCTCCGGTTCTGGCGCTTCTTCCACAACGGGTTCTTCGATGCCGAGCACGTCCTGGATGCTCGTCTCAATCGTCGTATCGCCACCCTCCTCGTCGACCGACGCAACAGGCGTCAGTGACAATGATCCCCCTGATTGCAGGACTCTGAGGTCGGCAAAATCAGTCTGAGACACTTGAAGTGTGACATTATTATCTTGGATGGCGACGATCTCCAGGCCGCTTTTGACCAGCCGGGAGCTGTTCCGACCGTTAATCTGACCCACCCAGTAGAGGTCGATCCGGTCTGACACGCGTAGATCATTAATAAAGGCGTCAGTCATGCCGCGTGGCAAAGGAAAGGCACGTGTTCCAGGATCAAGCAGCGCGGTAAGGCCGCGCGGCGCGCCGGCGTCTGTCACTTTGGACAAAAGAATTGGCTCGTTGATAAACATCGGTGTGCGAACGACGCGTGGTGTATCAAGACCTTCTGGAAAGAGTTCCTCTTCAGTCTGGAACACGCCTTCCGGCAAATTGTCCTGAACGTAGGCAACCAGTTGAACATCCTCAGGCTGCAATAGTTCGCCGTAGGTAATGTCACGGGTGGGTACGTACACCTCAACAGTCTGCACGATTTGCCGCGCCTGAGCGGCCGCTCGCGCGATTTGTGCATCTTTCGCTTCTAACGACTGTTGGACCATATAGACGGCAAAACCGGCCAAGCCCAAGCCAACAAGAAGTACCAATCCAAAGAGTGCGCGCATTCGTCTTCCTTCAAATCCTGTGTCCGTTGAACAACCTGTTCAACGCGAACATAACTGCCTTAACATTCAGACGCCAGAATTCTTGCGGCGTGCTCTGTCAAAGAACACAGATAAGCTAATTTCAATTATTGTATTGGTTAAATGAATTCTGGACCCAACGCGAGGGGCGTTATGAGGTCTCGTTGGCGAGATACTCTTCCGTGTTCTCAAGAAACTCTTCAGTGTCATTTGCCAGTCCGGTGGCACCACCAGAAATTGCGGTGACGACAACCAGGCCCAAAGTGCAAATCGCTGCTGTTAGAACAACGAAATCAACGGTGATTGCGCCATGATCGTCATTGATGAAAGAACGAACAAACTTGTACTTGGTCATTTTTGCACCCTTGATGCTAGAGCCTTGACTTGAGCCGCGCAGGAAAGACACCAACATGCGCCTTTGACGAAGGTGAACTGCTAACGAGGCACGAAAAAGGCCGCACCACTGACGGCGCGGCCTTATTCAGAATACATCGAAGATCGTTAAATCGATCTTACTCTGCGTTCATGTTGTCGAGAGAGTCTTCAATCTCGTTGGCAAGGCCTTCAGCACCGTTGCTGATTGCTGTGCCGACGGCCAGACCCAGAACAACGATCGCAGCAGTCAGAACGACGAAGTCTACAGTAACAGCGCCTTCTTCGTCCTTGCGGAACTTTTCGATAAACTTAAGCATTTCAATTCCCTCCTCAGGGCAGTCACAGGATTAATTCTTTCCCTAGTTAGGGCCGTATAGCGTTTAGCATCAGGTCCCCGTCTCGGACAATGTTTTATACACTAACGAATGGGGCGGGAGTTTGACATCCCCAAAAAAACATCAGGCGAGTATGGGATTCATTACCAAAAAAACTCAAGACATTGATTTTTAGGGATAAAAAAGCTTGGCGATTTCGAGAAAAATTTGTCGACGTTGAGTGAAATGCACGTAATAGGTGTGAAAAATATGTGATTGTTTACGTTCATTTGTAAAAATGACCGCTTTCTGCCATTTTTCACCCAAGAGAAATATGAGCAGGCAGCAAAATGATGAATCACTTCCGCGCATTGGTTGCGGCCTTGGGCCTTGTGGTCTGCCCAGTGGCGGCACTGGCCGAGGTTGAACGCCTGCAACCCGACTTTACGTTCAAGCGTGTTGGTGTTCCCTCTGGCACATCAAGCGGGCGGATTACGGTGCAGATCGATCCTGATGCCCCTCGACTAGACCCTGTTTATGCAGACCCGTCGGATGTGGCCGCCGCCGATGTGTTGCCGTCCGCACCGCCGGATGCAGGGCTGGGGTGGTTCTGGCTGGCAATGTCGCCGGATCTGGGGGATCAGGATCCAACCCGTTTTTTGCGTGCGGTTGAATTTATTCGCAATCCACCAGAAGGCGAATCCGTTCCGGCACCGCGTCTCCAATCACTTCAGCAAATTGCCAACGCACATGGTCTATCGATTTTGCGCGAAACTGTAGGGACAAATGTCTCTCCCGCTTTGGCTTTGGCCGTGATCTCGGTCGAAAGTGCAGGACGTGAAGCTGCGACAAGTTCAGCAGGCGCGCAGGGCTTGATGCAGCTGATGCCGCCGACCGCTGCGCGTTTTGGTGTGACCGACAGCTTTGATCCGGATCAAAACATCAAGGGTGGTGTGACGTATCTAAACTGGTTGCTCGCGGAATTCGGCAATGATCCCCTGATCGCGCTGGCGGGTTATAATGCAGGCGAAGGCAACGTGCGGCGCTACAATGGCGTCCCGCCATTTGCGGAAACGCGCGACTACGTGCCCAAAGTGCTGGCGGCATGGGAAGTCGCACGCAATCTCTGTCTGACCCCTCCGATTCTGTTCAGCGATCCTTGCGTCTTTGTGGGCAACGGCAGCTAAACAGAAAAGACATCGGCCCATTCAGGGTGCTTACGGCGCTGCGCGTTCACAAACGGACAGAGCGGAACGATCTTGAAACCGTTTTTCCGGGCGTCATCAATAAACGCCCGTAGCATGACCAACCCTACGCCTTTCCCTTCCTGACCTTCGGCAACCCCAGTGTGATCTGCGATCTTGAGTTTTGCAGACATCACCGAATAGGTCAGTTCACTTTCACCCGCCGCATGGCGGATGAAATAGCGGCCTTTGCTGCCGTCCTCTTGGTGATGGACGGTCAGATCAGACAATTGTTGCCTGCGTGGCAGCGCGCAGCTCGGCTTCGGTGACGCCATCGGCCGTCTCAACGATGCGCAACCCGCCTTCGACCACGTCGAGAACACCAAGGTTTGTGATGATGCGGTCAACAACACCTTTGCCGGTCAATGGCAGGGTGCACTCGGTCAAGACCTTGCTGTCACCGTGCTTGTTGGTGTGGTCCATCACGACAATGACTTTGCCAACACCGGCAACAAGATCCATCGCCCCGCCCATGCCTTTAACCAGCTTGCCGGGAATCATCCAGTTCGCGAGATCGCCATTTTCAGCCACTTCCATCGCACCAAGGATAGCTGCCGCGATCTTGCCGCCGCGGATCATGCCAAAAGAAGTGGCACTGTCAAAGTAAGCTGTGCGGTTCAATTCCGTGATCGTCTGCTTTCCGGCATTGATCAGGTCCGCGTCTTCTTCGCCTTCAAAGGGGAATGGGCCCATACCCAACATGCCATTCTCGGATTGCAGGGTAATATCCTTGTCGCCCACATAGTTGGCAACGAGCGTCGGGATCCCGATCCCGAGGTTCACATACATGCCGTCTTCAAGCTCTTCTGCTGCACGGGCAGCCATCTGATTACGATCCCAGCCTTTGATCTCATTGGGCATTACGCGTCCTCCTTCTTGCGGGTGGTCCGCTGTTCGATGCGTTTTTCATGCTCACCTTGAATAATGCGGTGCACATAGATGCCCGGCAGGTGAAT
>CAYLMZ010000037.1:0-19813 GCA_964385035.1 uncultured Loktanella sp. | reverse complement strand
TCCCTGTCTCTCCGCCAATTCACAGGCAAGTATCAAACCATCCGGCTGCGCCTTAGCGTGCCTGCTGGCGCGCCTGCCTGAACGAGATCAAGCGTTTGCAATCCTCATCCCAAAGGTGCAGCCGTGCAGTTTGCAGGCTTTCCCGCAGCGTCATGCGATTGATTTGCGATAGCTCTTGATGGTCGCGCATCACTTGCGGAAGACGATAGAACGGGATCCGGCTATAAAGATGGTGCACGTGGTGAATGCCGATATTGGCACTCATCCATTGTAGAACGGGCGGCAGCACATAGTGGGAACTGCCATAAAGCGCCGCTTCATGCATGTCCCAGTTTTCTTCGCCTTCCCAGATCGTTTCTTCAAACTGGTGCTGGACATAAAACAGCCACACGCCGGCTGTCGCCGCCAAGAGCGTTGATGGCAGGAAAATCAGCAGGATCGGCGTGGCGCCGCCGAAATAGTACATCACGGACAAGGCACCTATGATGACTGCATTTGTGCCCATCGAGCTCACCCAGTATTTGGCCTGCCCCATCAGCCCCAGCGGCACGCGGTTTTGCAGCAAAAACAGATAACCAGGCCCCAAACCGAAAAGAACAACAGGATGCCGGTACAACCGATAGAGCAAGCGCCCAAAGCGGGTCCGGCCCTGATATTCCTCAACGGTCAAGGTCTTCACATCACCAATGCCGCGCCGTTCCAAGTTTCCGGACGCGCTATGATGCAGCGCATGCGAACGGCGCCAAACATCATAAGGTGTCAGCGTAAGCACCCCTAAAACCCGACCTAGCCAATCACTCAAGGCGCGGTTCTTCAAAAACGCGCTATGCCCGCAATCATGCTGGATCACGAACAACCGCAACAGAAAGCCAGCGTTGCATAATGACACAGCAAGCGTCAGCCAGACACTTACCGCCATCGATTGCCACGCCAACACCCAAAGCGCGACAAATGCCCCAACGGTCACAGCAAGTTCAAAGCTACTGCGTAATGTGCTCGGCTCGCGATACTCGGACAAAACACGGATCCAGTCGCGCGCGGCGCGCAGCTGAGGGGCGGACGTACAATCTTTGGGGGACATTTGGCTCTTTCGGTTTTCGTTGGGTCAACGGGGTAAATGAACGGATGCAGAAAGCAACAGAATAATTGGTCGCATGCGGCGCGCCATCTTTGGCAGCATTGCCACTGAGCGGCCCAAGAGTGCAGCGACAGCACACAAAAACGACCTCTGCTGTTCGCAAACGAGCCTAGACAGATGTGTCTACGATGCAGCACCATTCTGGACAGAGTTGTATAGAATTGCATAGGGCCCGCCCCGTCGACGAAAGGAACGTCTCATGAAATCGCATTATAAAGCTGTCGTGATCGGCGGTGGTGTTGTCGGAACATCGGTTCTTTATCACTTGGCCAAGTTTGGGTGGAAAGACGTTCTTCTGATCGAAAGGTCCGTACTGACCGCTGGCTCTAGCTGGCACGCAGCAGGCGGGATTCACGCATTGAACGCCGATCCGAATATCGCCAGCCTGCAAGCCTACACCATCGACCTGCTGCCCGAGATTGAAAAGGAAAGCGGTCAATCAATCGGCTTGCACATGACCGGCGGGATCACACTCGCGGGCACGCCGGATCGCTGGGAATGGCTGCAATCGGCCTATCGGACGTTCCAGTCCATCGGGATCGAAGATTGCCGCCTGATCACGCCCGAAGAGGCCAAAGAGCTGTGCCCGATCATGTCCACCGATGGCATCCTTGGTGGCATGTGGGCCGACCGCGAAGGCTATGTCGATACCACCGGCACAGTGCACGCCTATGCGGGTGCGGCCAAAAAACACGGGGCCGAGATTGTCGAGAATAACCGGGTGCTTGAACTCAACCAGACTGCTGATGGCTGGCAAATCGTGACCGAAAAGGGAACCATCCATGCCGAGCATGTGGTCAACGCGGCCGGCTTGTGGGCCAAGCAGGTGGGTCGCATGGCGGGCATTGAATTGCCTGTCTCGCCGCTAAACCACCACTACCTGATCTCGGACACGATCCCCGAACTCGAAGCGCTCGACTTTGAGGTACCGATGACCGTGGACCTCGAAGGGTTCACCTACATGCGGCAAGACCAAAAGGGCCTGCTCTTAGGGATTTATGAAATCGACCACCAGCACTGGAACGTCGATGGCGCGCCATGGGAATACGGGTTTGAATTGCAGCAAGAAGACCCCGACCGGATCGAGAAAGAGCTGATCCTCGGGTTTGAGCGCTATCCTGCCCTGCAAAACGTCGGGGTCAAAACATGGGTCAATGGGGCGTTTACATTCTCGCCCGACGGAAACCCGCTTGTTGGTCCGGTTCAGGGCAAACCCGGCTACTGGTGTGCCTGTGCGGTCATGGCAGGCTTCCTGCAAGGTGGCGGCGTCGGCAAATCGCTGGCGGAATGGATGATCCACGGCGAACCCGAGGCTGATGTCTTTGGCATGGATGTGTCACGCTATGGCGATTACGCACAAAACAAGCGCTTCATCAAAGAAACCACCGGACAATTCTATTCCCGCCGTTTCGTCATGACCTACCCCAATGAACAGCTGCCTGCGGGGCGGCCCCTGAAGATGGCCGGTGCATACTCTGACATGACAGCAGCAGGTTGCCGGTGGGGCGTCAGCTACGGGCTAGAGACGCCACTCTATTTTGCGCCATCAGAAGATTTCGTTGAAACACCTACGCTGAAACGGTCCAACGCTTTCGACATTGTCGCCGCCGAATGCAAGAACGTGCGCGAAAACGTCGGATTGCTCGATATCTCAGGCTTCTCGCGGTTCGAAGTCACAGGGCCAGAAGCGGCAGCCTGGCTTGATCACGTAATGGCATCGAAACTGCCAGGACCTGGCCGCGCACGCCTTGCGCCAATGCTTTCAAGCGAAGGCAAGATGAAGGGGGATCTTACGGTCTTTAACTGGGGCAACGGCACCTATTGGATCATGGGGTCCTACTATCTGCGCGACTGGCACCTGCGCTGGTTCCATGACCATATGGACGGATTTAACGATGTTGCAGTTGCCGATATCTCAGACGCGACCGTCGGCCTTTCACTGTCGGGTCCAAACAGCCGCAAAGTCATCGAAAAACTGACAGACCAAGATATCAGCGCCCTGCCCTTCATGGGCTGTGGCACTTTCGATATCGGGCTCTATCGGTGCAAGGTGGGCCGTCTGTCTGTCTCGGGCGAGCTTGGGTACGAAATCCATTGCAAATCGGGCGAACACGCTGGTTTGCGCAAAGAACTATTGGCCGCAGGGGCAGAATTCGGGATCGGTGAATACGGTTTCAACGCGCTTCTCTCGCTCCGCCTCGAAAAAAGCTTCGGAATCTGGAGCGCGGAATTCACCCAAGCCTACACAGCCGCACAAACCGGCATGGACCGCTGGATCGCATGGGACAAGGACAGCTTTGTCGGCAAAGAAGCCGCCATCGCCGAACGGGATGGCAACGGGCCTGCCCAAAAGATCGTGACGCTGGAAATCGACGCGGATGGCGCAGATGCCAGCGGATACGAGCCGATCTGGCACGACGGCAATCGCGTTGGCTTCGTGACCTCTGGTGGCTACGGGCACACCACTGGCAAATCCTTGGCTATGGCGATGGTTGACACAGACCTCAGTACTGAAGGCACAGAATTGCGTGTGCATATCGTGGGAGTCGAACGGGCAGCCAAGGTCATTGCCCCCTCTCCTTATGACCCACAGGGTCAAGCGATGCGGGGCTGATCCATGTCAGTGCCGCGTAAATCACGCAGGCGGGGCCGTCCTTCGGGCCCGCCAAAATCGCAGCGTACGGTCAACTACCGGCAATTGCGCAATCCCTTCCCGACGATGGATGTTTTCTCGGCGGATGAAATCGCCAACATGCACGAAACCGCGCTGACGACCCTTGAAACGCTTGGCATGAAGGTCCTGCTGCCAGAGGCACGCGCGATCTTTGCCAAAGCGGGGGCGCGCGTCGATGAAACGTCTGAAATGGTTTACATCGGTCGTGACTTGGTCAGCGCAGCAATCGAGAGTGCGCCGAAATCCTTCACCTGCAAGGCTGGCAATGTCGCGCGGGATTTCCAGATGGAATTGGGCGCGCTCACGTTTCAACCGGGTGCAGGTGCGCCCAATTGCACAGACCTCAAACGCGGACGCCGCGCAGGGTCTGGCCAAGACTTTCGCGAGCTTATCCAGCTGACACATCATTTTGATGTTTTTCAGATGGTGTCACCTTTGGTGGAACCGCAAGACATCCCAACCCATCTGCGCCACTATTTTACCGTCGATGCGCAGATGACCCTGACAGACAAATTCCCGTTCTTCTTTTCGCGCGGCACACCGCAAGTCGACGACAGCTTCGAGATGTTACGCCTCTTCAGAGGCTTAACGGACGAAGCTTTCGCGGAAAGCCCGCATTGCTACACCATTATCAACACCAATAGCCCGCGCACCTTGGATATCCCGATGGCGCAAGGGTTGATCGATTTCGCGAAAGCGCGCCAGTTGTCGATCATCACGCCTTTCACGCTGATGGGGGCGATGGCACCGATCACCGTGGCAGGGGCAATCACACTGAGCCACACAGAGGTCCTTGCTGCACTGACCCTGACGCAACTGACCACCCCCGGCGCCCCCGTCTGCTACGGAACTTTTACCAGCAACGTCGATATGAAGTCCGGCGCACCAGCTTTCGGGACCCCGGCCCATTTCCAGGCGTCACTCGCAGCCGGTCAGATGGCGCGCTTTTTGGGACTCCCATGGCGCAGTGCAGCAGGCTCGGCCGCCAACATCAACGATGTGCAGGCGGCAAATGAGAACCAGATGGGGCTCTGGGGCTGCCTAATGGGCGGTGCAAGCGTGATCATCCACTCGGCCGGCTGGCTTGAGGGCGGGTTATCGGTGTCTTATGAGAAACTGATCACAGATGTCGAAGTGCTGAACATGGTGGCAGAGCTTTGCGCTGGTGCGCAGGCAGGACCAGACGAAATCGGCTATGATGCACTGAGCGAAGTCGATCCCTCAGGGCATTTCTTTGCGACATCCCAGACCATGGCCCGCTACAACACCGAATTCTACGAACCTGTCGTGCATGACTATGCCAATTTCGGCACGTGGACCGAACGTGGCAGCGTGGATGCGTCAACCCGTGCAACTGCCGTGTGGGAAGACATCCTGCAACAAAACAACCGACCAGCCGTAGATTCAGACCGACGAGATGCGCTTGCGCGTTTTATCGCCAAACGGACCGCTGAAGGCGGCGCACCACCGGAAAGCTAGGCAATGCGTGATACTCCTCTTCTTGACCGCGACAACCCTGCACATGAACCCCTTGGGGGCCATACCAAAGTGACACGCAACGACTGGCTGAACATCGCGCGGGACGTGCTCGTCAATGACGGAGCGGCAGAAGTCAAAATTCTGAAACTGGCAGACCTGCTAAGCGTCTCAAGGTCGAGCTTCTATTGGTACTTTCAGAACAGACAGGATCTGCTGGATGCGCTTCTCGATGAATGGAGCACCCGAAACACGGCCCAGATCATTGCCCATTGCCAGATGCCAGCAGCGAACATCACCGAAGGATGCTGCAACTTCTTTCGGTGTTTTGTGAACCCTGAAATCTTTGACAGTGGCCTTGATTTTGCGGTGCGCGAATGGACCCGGCGCGATCCTGTCCTGCGCGACAGGGTGGATACCGCTGATGAGGCCCGTATCGCCGCGGTCATCACCATGTTCGAAAAGTTCGCCTACCCGGCGCCCGAGGCCGACGCACGTGCGCGCATCCTTTACTTCATGCAGCTTGGCTACCACGCACTGAAAGTGTCCGAACCAATGGAATTGCGCATCTCGCGGGTCGATGCCTATATCGCGGGCTTTACGGGGCGCCCGACAGATCAAACGGCTCTCGCCGAGTTCATCACCTACATCCGGACAAACAATCTGACCTAAAGCTTATAGGCAGGCAGATGCTGGAAAGCATCTTTCAGCGCATCACCCCAACCTTGCGAAATCGCCTGATAGACAGAGTCCGTGTCGTCGATACGTCGAGTCACACCAGCGTCGAAACTGTCGGCCTCATACACTTGAAAATCGAACGGTAAACCCACGGAAAGGTTCGATTTTACCGTTGAGTCGAAGGAAACTAGAAGAAGCTTCAGCGCATCTTCGAAACTCATCTCGGGATCATAGGCCCGGACAAGGATCGGCTTGCCATATTTTGTTTCTCCAATCTGAAAGAAGGGCGTGTCGTCTGTGATTTCGATAAAGTTACCTTGCGGATAGATCAGGAACACGGTCGGCTTGCCGTCCTTGATCTGGCCTCCCACGATCATGGAGGCACCAAACTGATCTTGCTTTAACTGGCCATCGTTTGTGGTGTCGTCAATCACCTCGCGCAGGGTCGACCCGACAAGGCGGGCCACCTGAAACATCGTCTTTTCTTGCAGGATGCTGGGATCACGCTCTTCCACAGCCTTGGAGCGTTCTTCGAGCAAGCTAATCACGGCTTGGGTGGTGGCTAAGTTGCCCGCCGTCATGATTGTGATCATACGCTCACCCTGGACGTGCCAATGAAACATCTTTTTGCTCACGGCAAAATTGTCCACACCAGCGCTGGTGCGCGTGTCGGACATGAATACCAAGCCGTTATTCAGCCGCAGGCCGATACAGTAGGTCATGTTGCTGTACCTTCTTGAGTGTTGCGCCCTGCTCTACTGCTGAACCTGCAAGGATACAATCATCTCTTCTTGCGCGGCACCCATGCGCACGCCCTCGGTCGGTGCTGCGTCGCGGGCATCACGGCCTGTGGCTACACGGACATAGCGCGCATCGGGGCTGATCCCGTTAGAGACGTCAAATCCGACCCAACCCAGACCAGCGACATGGGCTTCGGCCCAGGCGTGCGTTGCATCCTGATCAATCCGATCGTCCATCATCAGATAGCCGCTGACGTAGCGTGCAGGCAGTCCGGCTGCACGCGCGGCTGCAATAAAGATCTGGGCATGGTCCTGACACACGCCCGCACCACGCGCTAAGGCCTCTTGTGCTGTTGTCGATGCCGTTGTCGCCCCGATTTCATAGCGTACCCCACGCAAAATCTCGGCCGACAGGTCGTGCAGCGCGGCAATCATATCCCCCGCACCTGCAAGCGGGGCTGACAAGGCTTTGATCTGATCACAAGGGGCCGTTGCTTCGGTCGCTTGCTGAAAGTGCCACAAAGGTGCACGACCATAGACCTTTCCCAGAACGCCGTTCGTGTCAGAGGTGACGACTTCGCCCTGCGCTGTGATGGTGACGGCCTGCGCATCACGATCGACATTCACCAGATCCACGTGATTGCCGTATTGGTCAGAGTATTGTGCTTCGATCTGGCCGCCGACAACGGTGACATCCCACTGCATAACCTGCTGGTCCGGCAGATGCATCGGGCGCAAGCGGGCCTTCTGCAACGCGTAGACGACTGGTTGATCATAGCGATAGGTGGTCGTGTGGCTGATGGTCAATTGCATTAGCTGTTAAACCTGTAATCTTCTTCGATCTGCAAACCGATCTGTGCATTGTCATTAATGACGCTGGTCAGGAACTCGTGCAGGCCTTCGTCAAAGATCGACCCGATATCACGGTCTTTCAAACGCTCGTGCAAGGAACGCGCCAGTAACAGCGAAGGCTTTGGCTCATCGCCGTCGCCTTCCAGATAGCCAAGGTTTTCGGTCAGCTTCTTGGCACAAAACCGCAAGGAGCGCGGCAGGCGCTGATCAAGGATCAGGAAACTGGCAATCGCAGGGGCAGTAAAATCCTCGTCCACGGCCCAGCGGAACGAACGATGCGCCGAGACAGAGCGCAAGATCGTTTCCCATTGCACATTGTCCAACCGACTGCCCACAAAAGAGGATGCCGGCAGCAGCGCAAAATACTTGACGTCCATAATGCGCGCAGTGCTGTCCATGCGTTCAACAAAGGTGCCAAGACGGCAAAAGTCATAGATGTCATTGCGCAGCATCGTCCCATGCAACGCCCCACGCACGACCGCAGATTGCGCCCGAATGGCGGCAAGCACGTCTGGCAGGTCCGTCTGCGGAATGGGGTGTTTTAGCAGGCTTGTCAGGGCCATCCACGTCTCATTCACAGCGATCCACACCTCGGAGGTCAATGCAGTGCGGACAAGGCGGGCATTGTCGCGGGCCGATTTGATCACCGAAAGCACAGAGCTTGGGTTATCAAGATCGCGCAGCAGGAAATTGACGACATTTTCTGCTTCATATGTGCCATAGCGCGCTTCGAATGCGGATTGCGCCGCAGACGTGGCAATCACCGAACGCCACTCTGATTCAGCGGAGTTGGAGCGCGTCAACGCGATCCGAAACCCGGCATCGACAAGACGCGCGGTATTCTCTGCACGCTCAAGCGCCCGAAACATCCAATAAAGACCACCAGCGGTTTTTCCCAGCATCTTAGTCTTCCAATATCCAAGTATCTTTCGTGCCGCCGCCTTGGCTTGAATTGACCACAAGGCTCCCTTCGGTCAGGGCCACGCGGGTCAGGCCACCGGGCGTGATGTTGACCCCCTCGGGCGAGACCAGCGCAAAGGGGCGCAAATCCACATGCCGCGGTGCCAGTCCGGCATCTGTAAAGATAGGCACGGTCGACAGGGACAATGTTGGTTGCGCGATGTAATTGGCCGCGTTTGCGCGCAATTTATCGGCAAAATCAGCCAGTTCCTGTTTGCTGGCAGCAGGGCCCACAAGCATTCCATAGCCACCAGAGCCATGCACCTCTTTCACAACAAGCTGTGACAGATTGTCGAGCACATGGGCCAGCATATCCGATTCCGAGCAACGATAGGTCTCAACGTTTTTGAGGATTGCCTTTTCGCCAGTGTAGAACTGCACAATATCGGGAATGTAGCTGTAAATCGCCTTATCGTCCGCGATTCCGGTCCCTGGGGCATTCGCGATAGTAATATTCCCAGCCCGGTAAACGTCCATAATTCCGGGCACGCCCAACATCGACGACGGGTTGAAGGTCAACGGGTCGAGAAAGTCATCGTCAACACGCCGATAAAGCACATCGATACGTTTGTAGCCGCGGGTCGTCCGCATTGCGATATGACCATCCACAACGCGTAGGTCATGCCCTTCGACAAGCTCAACCCCCATTTGGTCGGCCAAGAAACTATGCTCATAGTAGGCAGAGTTGTGGATGCCGGGGGTCAGCACCGCGACAGTCGGTTTGCCTTCGCAGGAGCGTGGGGCTGACGCCGCCAGTGATCGGCGCAACGCCTTTGGATAATCCCCAACGCGCTGCACTTTGATCTTGCTGAAAAGTTCAGGGAACATCTGCAGCATCGTTTCCCGGTTTTCGAGCATATAGCTCACCCCGGAAGGGGTGCGCGCATTGTCCTCAAGGACGTAGAATTCGTCCTCACCGGTCCGAACGATATCTGTCCCAACAATGTGGGTATACACGTCGCCCGGGGGGATAAATCCGATCATCTGGGGCAGGAAAGCCTCATTTTGAGCAATTAACTCAATAGGCACGATGCCTGCTTTCAGGATCTCTTGCCGGTTGTAGATGTCATGCAAGAAAGCGTTGATCGCACGCACGCGCTGATCAATCCCTTTGGCAAGTTTGGTCCACTCTGCATTCGAAAGGATCCGGGGTACAAGATCAAACGGGATCAACCGTTCCTCGGCGTCAGCCTCACCGTAGACATTAAAGGTGATGCCTGTGCGGCGGAAAAACGCCTCGGCATCCTGTGATTTGCGGTGCAGCCGATCGGTATCTTGCTTTTGAAACCATTGATCGTAAGCGGCGTAAGGCGGGCGTGCACCCGCAACACCCGACATCTCGTCAAAAAAACGCATGTTCTTTGTCATGGTTAATACGTTAACGCACTGATCGCTGACTGCAACGCATCAGTCCGCAAAGCATCAACCGGCCAACAAGTCATTGTTCTCGCGATTAAAAAAACAGCAATTAGCGCGCGATCACCAACTCTGCCTTGAGACCGCCCAAGGTTTCACTCTCGCCCAATCGCAAAACGCCGCCATGAGATCGGGCGATATCGGCCACGATGGAAAGTCCCAAACCCACGCCGCTGCCCTTGTCTTGGTTGCGCGCAGGGTCAAGCCGCACGAACGGGCTTAGTGCGTCATCCCTGCGATCGGCAGGAATCCCCGGACCATCGTCTTCAACGGAAAACCGCACAGCGCGATCAGTAATACGCACGCCAATCCGGGCCTGTTGACCATAGCGCAAGGCGTTGCCAATCAGGTTATCAAGGGCCCGGCGGATGGCGAGTGGTCGCAAGCGGACCGCGGAATGCCCCTCGTCGATGTCTCCAAGGTTGACACTTTGGCCCATCCGTTCGGCATCACGCAGAACCTGACGCACGATATCGACAGGCATGACATCTTCAACCGCATCGGCAGCGTCACTGCGCGCAAAGTCAAGAAATGCATCAAGAAGCCGCTCCATATCTTCGACGTCTCGCAACAAAGGGGTGGCATCTTCGGGGTCAATCAATGACAGGCCCAATCGCATACGCGTCAAAGGAGACCGCAGATCGTGACTGACCCCCGACAGCATCATGGTCCGACTTTGGGATTGCCGCTCCAATCGGTTGCGCATGTCAAGAAAAGCTGTGCCCGCAGCCCGGACCTCAACCGCGCCTGAAGGTGTAAAAGGTGTGATCCGCCCCTTGCCGTAATCTGTCGCCGCCCGTGCCATTCTTTTGATTGGGCGCAACTGGTTGCGCAGAAAAAAATATGCCACGGCCGTCATGACGCCGCCCAAGACAACCATGATAACCAACAACTGATGTGGGTTCGATGCAGACACCCGTTGCCTGCGAAACTCCATCCGCATCAATCCGTTTGACGTCTCGGCCCATAAAGCCACGCGTCTGCGATTATCAAGCGACACGGAAAGCACCTCAGGCACCCCTGCACGAAGCGTCTCAATAACCATCGCCCCGGTCAGATCATCCCAAGGGATAATGTCTGTTTGAGGTACATCGGGTGGGGACAAGGCCACATCGATTTCAAGCGCATTGGCCAAAGGTGTCACATCCGCGAGCGCTTGATCAGAGGTCTGCGCCGCATCCGCAGTATCAATCAAGAAACGCAATTCAATGTTCATGGCACTTGTCATTGATTGCGTCACGCCTTCAAAGTGGCGTTGGATGAAGACGACCGACACAAGAACCTGCAAAAACAGGATTGGCATCAACAGAATCAAGGCAGCGCGCGCATAAATTCCGCGCGGCGCAAAGTTTTTGAGCCAGCTAAACATGCACGCAAGCTACCTGCTACGTCATGTAACGGAAAGCGCTGAAATGACTCACGATCAAGCAACGGCACCAACTTACGCAAAGCCAGAGCCTCTCGCCGAGGGTATCAGTCGGATTATTGCGCAAAACCCGTCACCTATGACGCACTGGGGGACGAATACCTATCTCTTAGGCAGGGATCAGATAATCGTCATTGATCCTGGCCCCAGTTTGCCAGCGCATCTGGATGCGATCATGACAGCAACGGCTGGCAAAATCGTCTCGCACATCTTGGTGACACATAGCCATCTGGATCATTCCCCACTAGCAGCAGAACTTTCGCGCCGGACTGGCGCAAAGGTATACGGGTTTGGTCCCAGCGCGTCAGGGCGCAGCGCAATCATGCAAGAGTTTGCCGAGAGCGGCGCTTTGGGTGGTGGCGAAGGAGTTGATCACGGGTTCGAACCAGACGAAACCCTGAAAGATGGCGAAACCCTGAGAACGCCAATTGGAAACATCCGAGCGATCCATACCCCAGGTCACTTTGGCAATCACATGTGCTTTGTCTGGCAAAAGACACTGTTTTGCGGGGATCACGTCATGGGCTGGTCGACCTCACTGGTGTCACCGCCGGATGGGGATTTAAGCGACTTCCTGTCATCATGCGAAAAACTCCGACGCGAAGCGGCCGCGACGTTCTTGCCAGGGCATGGCGCCCCAATCGCGGACCCCAGACAGCGCTTGGACTGGCTGATCGCACACCGCCAGCAGCGCACGGATGAGATTCTTGATGTGCTGCGCGTGCACGCAGCTGACGCGATGCAAATCACTGAAATCGTCTACCGCGACATCCCACAAGCGATGTGGCCGATTGCGATGCGCAATGTCCTGGCTCATCTTCTTTTTCTCACTGCGCAAGGGGTCGTCTCACCCAATGGCCCCCTGCAATCCGACATGGAATTCAGACTTTTGTAGCGGCGCATTCTTTTGCAAAAAACTTTCTCATTTTCTGCCTAAAACCCACTGGACGCCGCCATTTCGCATTGCTATAGCGTGCCGAGTGTTCCGACGTAGCTCAGCGGTAGAGCAGTTGACTGTTAATCAATTGGTCGTAGGTTCGATCCCTACCGTCGGAGCCAATTTTCCTCACATTATTGGCAATTTGCTCAGGCACAGGTTCGTCGACGGCGCATGGGCGGCACAGTTTTATTCGGCCGGGCAATAGCTAAAAATGCTGCCATACGTTGTCGTCAGAGTTTGACACCATACGAGGAAGCGTTTGTCTGTCAGAGCCGAGGTCCGAAATCATCTGCCCTTCAGGTTCAAGGCTAATCGCCTCGAATGCCTCTTCTTGCGTATCAAGGTCAAAGGCCGCGAGATTGGGGCCAGTGCCGCCGACATCAAAGCGTTGCACCAATTCGCCCAAACGACCCGCATCATCACGCAAAGCATGACTGCTCGATGTTGCCTCTTCTACCATTGCTGCGTTTTGCTGTGTCACCTTATCCAGCTGTGTGACACCAATGTTGATTTCTCCAATGCCAATAGCCTGTTCTTCGGCACCAGACGCAATTTCCCCAATCACCTCTGCAATCCCGTCGATATGTGCCGCGATCTGCATCAGCACATCGCCTGCTTGGCCAACCTGGTTGACACCTTTCTGGACCTGATCGGCACTTTGACCAATGAGGTCCTTGATTTGCTTGGCAGCTTCTGATGATCGCTGCGCCAGCGCCCGCACCTCTGAGGCAACGACCGCAAATCCACGTCCAGCGTCACCCGCGCGGGCCGCTTCCACACCAGCATTCAACGCCAGAAGATTTGTCTGAAACGCGATATCGTCAATCACGCCAATGATCCGAGAGATTGCGTCAGACGACTCTGAAATCTCGGTCATGGCCTCAACAGCATGACGGACCACAGGGCGGCTTTGTTCGGCATCATCGCGCGCAGAGCGCACCAAATTCTCAACCTCTTTTGCACCGGTCGCTGCCGATTTGACGCTTGCTGTCATCTCGTCCAGAGCCGCTGCGGTCTGTTCCAACGTCGCAGCCTGGCTTTCGGTGCGCCGCGAAAGATCATCGGCAGAAGTGCTCATTTTCGATGCCCTGCTTCTGATCTCCTGCGTGCGGGAAGCAAGGGTAAGCATCGTATTTTTGAGCGTATCAACCGTCTGATTGAAATCGGTCCGTAGTTGATCATAGTCACCGGGAAAAGGTTCTGTGATCTTATGTGTAAGGTCTCCGCGCGACAAATGCTGCAAAGCTTCACTCATCCGCTCGACAATCTTCTTTTGCTCTTGTTGCAGGACACGTTGTGCTTCTTCACTTTCGTCGGACACTTTCAGTTTGTCGCGGAACGCCATCAGGCCCTTTGACAAGTCACCAATCTCATCTGCACGATCTTGCTCGTTCAACGTCACTCCGTATTGCTTGTCTGCGATCTGTTCCATCGCGTGGCGCAAGCGGCTAATCGGCACAATGAAAGACCGTGCGGCCATCCACCCGACCCCAATACTCAACACGGCCGCCAACAAAGTGACCAGAACCATCTTGTTGCGCGTTGCTGTTATCGGGGCATTCACCTCTGACACAGCCATTTCGCCAATGAGTTTCCAATCAACGTCAAAGATCGGCAGACTGAGACTTTGTGAAAAAACCGGTACGCCAGAAGCATTCATAACTTCCACAACGCCAGCGCTTGCAGCAGTCGTTTTATCCATAACCTGCGCATGCGAAGAGACATCCGTCAGAACGTCAAAGCCGCTGGCCAAGCGCGATGGAGTCCGCGTGAGCCCATCGGGACCCACAAGATATAGCTCGCCTGTTTCCCCCAGACCGATCGGACTGTTTACAATATTTGCAATCTGCGTGATCGGAATTTGAACAGCGACGACGCCTATGGATGATCCTGTATCGTTGACAATGGGCGTCGTAATGAACCCAGCCGGGGCATTATTGCTTGGTGCATATTCACGAAAGTCAGCGAAATAGACTTGTCCAGCAACACCCGCCTTTGCCCGTTCAAAGGCCTCACCCAAGCCAGAGGTTGCATAAGGACCTGTTGCGAAATTGGTGCCAAAATCGTCTTCTTTAAAGACGGAATACATCAAGTCGCCATTGAGGTTGAAAATGAAGAAATCATAGTATCCGGCGGTATCCTTGATTTGCTTAAAGTAAGGATGAAACCGACCGTGTTGGAAGTGGTAAGGGATTGATCCCTCAGCCTGATCTAACAAGTCCCGGGCGCCTGCAGAGTTTGGGTTATCATTAATATACGCCTGCCGGAGCCCCTCATTATCAATCATCAAATTGTAAGAGCTATTAAAGGCCGTCGTCGCGGCAACGACTGTTGGGTCGTTCCCAAAGCGCGCCACATCTGCCCCCAACTGTTCCACCCAAAGCGAGAGTGTTTGTGCGCGGCTGTTGGTCACAACGTCAAAATTGCGCGCAGTTTCATTTCGGATATTTCGCTCGAAATCCCAATACCCCACAACGGCAATGGACAGACTTGCCGTCAGGCACAGCGTCACGATCATGGCCGGAAGTTTCCGTGAGATTGGCATCGCGCTGATGAACTGCATGGGATCCCCTGATAAGCTGTGTCTCCAGGCGAGCTTTTGCATATGGACGTTTAAGATCGGCTTAAGCGCCGCAGGCTTTTCAAAAGGGCATGGCCGAAGGCTATGTCTGCACCCCCTGATTGTTTGACTGCAATCGTATACGCAATTGACGCAAGCTATCACGAAGCGTGGAAAGGTCTCTTGCCTCAGCCTCTGCTTTTGCAGTCCTCAAGTCTTTGCTAAGCGCGTTCAGCCCTACAACTGATGACAGCCCAATCATCTGGTGCAAAACATCCACGATCTGATCTGGAGGAATATCTCTGGACAGAATATCATCAAGCTTACTCAGAATTTCCTGACGCGCTCTGAACGTCACCTCGGTGGCAACGTCAGGACCCAGGACATCTTCCAGTTCGGGAACACGGGTTTTGTGGCCAACCGAGTCCGATTGAGCAATTTTCCCCTGCCCGAGGATCGCCTGCGCAAGATCCGCTTTTGATGCGGGCTTCACAACGACGCAAGCCATACCAGCAGCAACAAAACGGGCAATATCGTTAGGAGAGGCATGGGCCGTCAGGCCAATGATCAAACTGTCCTGATTGGGACCGGGTGCCGCACGAATAGCTGTCGTGGCATCCACTCCGTTCAGAACAGGCATACTGATGTCCATCAGAATGGCATCATACTTTGCTTCTTGCGCCAGCGTGACCCCAATCTTGCCATTCACCGCCTCAACTACACGAAATCCAAGCGCAGTCAGCATTTCGTTGGCAACAAGGCGATTGATTTCATTGTCTTCTACCAGCAACACCGACTTGCCCTGCCCGGGTAAAACAGTGCCGGTTGCCTTGCTGAGAATTTTTTCGGAACGCGCCCCGTTCAGCGATCTGAGCGGCAATCGCACCCAAAACACAGATCCTGCATCCAGGTCACTTTCCACGCCCATCTGGCCAGACATGGCAGTCACGAGCCGCTTCACAATAGGAAGCCCCAAACCGGTTCCTTCGACGTCTCGATCATAGCTCGGATCAACCATAACGAATTCTTCAAAAATCCGCTCCAGATCGTCCTCGGCAATGCCTTTGCCGGTATCAATGATCCGCAATTCAACGATGTCGCTTTTGGGCTGACGTTCGGCCTCGATGGTGATCTCACCGTCGCGGGTGAATTTGATTGCATTGCCAACAAGATTGATCAGGACCTGCAACAAACAGCCCGGATCCCCCAGACAAAGGCCCAATTCATCCGTCAAAGGAACAACGCGAAGCACATTGCCGCGCGCTGCGGCCTGTGCCTCAAGCGATGCAATTGCCACATCCAGAAGGTCAAGAAGCACAAACTCTTCTTCGACCATCGCGGCAGCACCGGCATCAATTCGGGCAATGTCGAGGCCTGCATTCACATGCCGGAGCAGCAATGAAGCAGAGGTTTGCATGGCGGCCAGCAGCTTGTTCTGATGTTCATCAAGATCAGTTTCGCCGAACACCTCAAGCCCCCCCATGATCCCGTTCACCGGGGTCCGCATCTCGTGGCTCATGACAGCTAAAAGGTCGGCCTTGGCGCGTTCACCGGCAAGCGCCTTGTCGCGTGCTGTCACGATCTCTTGCTCGGCCGCTATCCGATCAGAGATATCCCTCAGAAAGGCGACATAAATGAAACCGTCGCCACTCTTGGCGCGTGAAATCGAGACTTCGGCGGGGAAACGGCGACCTTTGCTATCAACGGCTTCACGTTGCACCAGACCTTCCATATCGAAAAGCGGCGGATCGCCGGATTTCTCCATAATCCTGTGGCCCACAAACAACGAGGCAAAGGGCCTTCCTTGCGCCTCTTCCGCGTCGCGCCCAAACATCTTGATGGCAGTGTGGTTCATTTCCAGGATACGGCCCTTCGGACCGATCACAACCACAGCGTCCAACGCGGTTTCGATCACGGTGCGCAAACGGCTTTCGGTGGTCGCAATCTCTGTTTGGGTTCTTTGCAATCGGACCAGCTGCCAGATCAACGCAGCAAGAACGAAGAAGATCAACGCACCCAAGGCAATCAGGAAAACGGTCAGTTCAGACAGGACCGAGGACAGATCAGCGCGTCGCTGCACAGAAGTTTCCGAAAACTTGCGAATACCCTCCACCGATACAAATCGCAAAGCCTGGGCTAGATCGCTAGTCGTGTTATCAATCTCGTCCAAGGCAGCTTGCAGTGTGGCGTCATCAGCATCGATGATCGGAATAAGACCGTCGAGTGCCGCGACACTTTCCCTGATCGCAGTCGCGACTGTCGCGGTCTCACGCACGGTTGCAAAGATTTCACCAGTCTTGATCAGTTGCAGGCGGGCATAGAGAATATCAAAGCGCCGCCGGACCTCAGCAAGCTCTACGTCCTGTCCGGCCCGCGCCTGAGAAATCGCATTCTGTAATTTAAGAACCTCGACCTCGGCCTGCGCAAGTGCCCACTGGCTACTTTCGGGGTTTGCGGTCGCAAGGCGCGCAATTGAACCGGCAGCATCAGTGCTGACACGCCAGAGGTTGCTGATCGTAAAGCCCAAAGCGATGGACAAGACGAGAAGAGCAAAAACGCGCCGCCAGCGCCACATAGTGACAGGTTTTGAAGGCTGGGAACTCGGCTCTCGCAATGGCTACTCGGTCTGGATGCTGATCCGGTCAAGTTGCCAAATACTCCGGGCGTGCACCACTTCATTCTGAAACGCAGGGTCGGAATCATAAGGGTAGACCAGCCACAAGGGGCCTTTGTTGCGGATCGACATGGGATCGCCATTGCGTAGATAGGCGATCATCGGTCCGTCCAACAAAGCTTCATCCACAGGCATACTGATGGCATAGTCATTGATTGCCATTGCCGTCAGTTCGCCGTCGGAAACATCCAAACTCTTAACGAATGCGGCAAGCGGCACGCCTGTGAACACCTGAATACCGTCCGTCCAGATCGTTGAGGTTTCAAAGGTGACTTCATCAATTCGCGCAAGATCCGCCACGCTATAGGTGTAAGTTTGATCAAGGCCCGTCACAGTCAAAACGACCGGTTCTGGGGCAGATTGCGCATAGGTCGCCCCGCCCATCAGACCGGAGCACACAAACACCATTGCACGGATCAAGAAACACAGTCGCACGAATTTGGTCCTCCACCTGCGGTTGCCACGCACCCGCATCCCTAAACTGGCGACAGATTGCAGTTGAACATCACGAAAAGCAAACCATTTTGCTATTGAAGACGTGTCGAAAACGACTGACAACTGACACCAACCACCGTTCCAAGGGCAACCACGAAAATGCGCATTCTTCTGGCCGATGATCATGATCTTGTTCGAGAAACGCTCTCGATGTTCATGACTGCCGAAGGAGACGCAGTCGTCACCGCCGTTAGTCGGGTCGAAGAGGTACTGCTCGCGCTCAGGACCCAACCCGAATTTGACCTGATCATGCTTGACTACAACATGCCGGGCATGGACGGCCTCAGCGGTCTGGAAGCCGTCATCGCACAGGCACCTGATACACCTGTTGCACTTCTCTCTGGCGACGCCCCAACGAGCGTTGTTGATCGTGCACTCGAAGCAGGCGCGGCAGGTTTCGTCCCCAAGACCATGGGGGCGAAGTCGATGCTGAGCGCGATCCGCTTTATGATCGCAGGCGAGACGTTTTTGCCATTCGACTACGCCGCCAAAACCAAAACCGATGATGACACGGGTCTCACACCGCGCGAGACCGAGGTTTTGCAGGGGCTGGCACTCGGCAAGGCGAACAAGGAAATCGCGCGCGATCTCGGCCTGCAAGAAGTCACAATCAAACTTCATGTCAAAACCCTGTCGCGCAAACTGGGTGCACGCAACCGAACGCATGCTGCCATGATCGCCAGAGACCGCAACCTGCTCTAACCTCAACAACTGGAAACATCTTTGTCTCAGACATCCCCATACAAAGCCCCCACATGTTTCAAAGCCTATGACGTTCGCGGCAGAATCGGTATCGATCTTGATGAGGCAATGGCCTTTCAGATCGGTCGTGCCTTCGCGCGTGTCATGCAGCCCAAAACCGTTGTGGTCGGCCACGACTGTCGCGCCACAAGTGCCGGGTTTCGGGTCGCGGTCGCAAACGGGCTGATGGCCGAAGGGGTGCATGTCAAAGACATTGGTCAGGCAGGCACCGAAGAAGTCTACTTTGCCACCGATCACTTTCAGGCCGATGGCGGGATCGAGGTAACGGCCTCTCATAATCCCATTGACTACAACGGTATGAAGCTTGTGGGGCCGGGCAGCAGACCTCTCACTGAAAAAGAGTTCGAGGATATCGGACTTGAGGCCGCTCGTGATTTGCCCGACCCCAAAGATGTGACTGGAACCACAACAGCAGCGGACGCGCGCGATGCCTACGCAACGCATCTTGTCGGTCAGATTGACGTCAACGCCCTGCCCGCTTGCAAACTGGTGGTCAACGCAGGCAACGGTGTGGCTGGTGCTGCATTTGATCGGATCCTCGACAAGCTGAGCGCCTCAGGCAGCCAAGTTTCGGTGACCCGCGTGTACCATGACCCCGACGGGACGTTTCCCAATGGGATACCCAACCCGCTCTTGCCGGAAAACCGGCCTGCCACTGCCGATGTGATCAAACAGGAAGGCGCTGACCTGGGCATCGCATGGGATGGCGATTTCGACAGATGTTTCTTCTTTGACCACACTGGGGCGTTTGTGGACGGCGAATATGTCGTCGGACTGTTGGCGGAGGCTGTCTTGCGCACTGAACCGGGGGCCACGATCGTGCACGACCCTCGTGTTATCTGGAACACGCAAGACCTCGTCCATCGACTTGGTGGAACAGCACAAAGGTCACGTACAGGACATGCGCATATCAAAAGGGTCATGCGGGACACCAACGCGGCCTATGGCGGGGAGATGTCAGCGCATCACTACTTCCGCGATTTCATGTATTGCGACAGCGGCATGCTGCCGTGGCTGAAGAT
>CAYLMZ010000036.1:5829-19884 GCA_964385035.1 uncultured Loktanella sp. | reverse complement strand
AGAGACCAGCAAGATCGCCCGCCTGCTCGTAGAAATGGACCGGCGTGAAGACCAGTTCGATGGCCCATTTGGTCGTCAGCCCCTGTGCTTCCAGTGGGTTGGCAAGGCCAAGGCCGCATACTGTCAGGTCTGGGCGTGCAGCAAAGGCGCGATCAAGTTGTTTTTCAACATCTTGCCCTTCAGAAATTTGCGGACCGGCTGGCAGAAGATCGAGGTCAGGGCCATGCAGAGCATCATGCACGTAAGGGCTACCCACCTCGACAGCTGTCATACCGCACTCGCGGGTCAGGAAGCGGGCAAGCGGGATTTCCAACTGACTGTCAGGGAAGAAAAAGACAGATTTGCCACGCAACGCTTCTGCTGCTTGGGTGATCGCCTTGCGCGCACGGGCGCGGGGGGCGGCTGTGACCTCTTCGAACTTTTCTTCGCTGACGCCGAATTCCGTCGCGATTGCGCGGAGCCACGCTGTTGTGCCTTCCTCTCCGAAAGGAAAAGGCGCCGTCAAATGACGTGCGCCGCGACGTTCAAGCGCTGCATGCGTTTCGCCAAGAAAGGGTTGGGTCAGGGCAAAGACCGTATTCTCGCCAATCGCCGTTGTGTCGTCGATCCGCCGGGCCGGCAACAGGCGGATATTGTCGATACCCATATCCCCCAAGAGCGAGAGCATCTGATCCTCGACTACATCAGGCAGGGCACCGACGAGCAGAAGCTGACGCGCTGTGGTATCTTTCAGGACAGGCACCATTGAGGCGAGACAGGCATCTTCGCCTTCGGTAAAGGTCGTCTCGATCCCCGAGCCAGAGTAGTTCAACACGCGCACATGGGGGGCGTGCACCTGGCTCAGCCGTTCTGCTGCCCGCGACAGGTCGATCTTGATCACTTCCGACGGGCAAGACCCCACCAGAAATAGTTGGCGGATATCAGGACGCCGCGCCAGAAGGCGTGCAACTTCGCGGTCCAGCTCTTCGTGAGCGTCCGCCATTCCCGCCAGATCCTGTTCTTCGAGAATCGCTGTCCCGAATCGCGGTTCCGCAAAAATCATCACACCAGCTGCGGATTGCAGCAAATGTGCGCAGGTCCGCGACCCGACAACAAGAAAGAAAGCATCCTGCATTTTTCGGTGCAGCCAGATGATGCCAGTGAGGCCGCAAAAGACCTCGCGTTGTCCCCGTTCCTTCAGGATCGGCGTATTGCGGCAACCGCCATTTGTTGGGGTCAATGGAACGTTCATGTCCGTGCCTCCGCATCCAATCGCGCAAGGCGGAGTTTCCAGATAAATTGACCGGCGTTGATCACATAGGCCGCATAGGCCGCCAGCGCGATATACATCAGCTGCGTCGGTCCGTACCAATCGCCGTAAAGGGCGAAAACATACAACAAATGCAATGCGATAACCGCAAAGCTAAAGACGTCTTCCCAGAAGAATGCGTGGGCAAAAAGGTACTGGCCAAAGACCACTTTTTCCCAGATGGCCCCGGTGACCATGATCAGGAGCAAAACGCCCGTTTTGATCACGATCGAGATGGTCGCAGCCTCATAGCCTGCGCCTGTCAGAAGATACCTTGCGACGAAAGCCAGAGAGACCAGAAATACGAGGAACTGCAAGGGTGCAAGAATACCCTGAACGAGTGTCCACTTCGTGCCGTCACGACGCGCGCGTTCTTCATCCGTATAGAGGCGCCGGACGCCCCCTTTGATAGTCTCTGTATTGGTGCTGGCGGTTGTCATGTAAACCTTCCCTGACAGCAAGTAATGTAAATGATATTGTTTAGTTGGGAAAGGTGTCAACTTTAACTTACACCTATTTTTTCGGAAAGCTGCATTTCAGATACGTCCCTGCGAACCACAAATGAATCCATATAAAACAGTGCATTATTAGATTTCGTTTGCTCGTGATTGATCTCACTGTCAATTTCCTTTGACATTATTCTTGTCAATCGCAACAATGCTCTAAATCAAGACATAGACGACCCAGGGTGAGACTCAGCCAAAGGACCGGCAAATGGCCGACTATCGGAATGTGGATGCGAAACAGAGGACGATCGCGGATGAACCGCAGACTCTAAGCGCGGCGCAGAAGACGGCGGCGGCGATCATTGGGAATATCACCAATCATCTTGATCCCCGACTGTTGTCGCGGCTCCACGATGCCATGCTGAGCCCGAACGCACGACATGGCCGTGACGCGGTTCGCAAAGCGGTTGAGGCAGGGGTCAAGTCCGAAGATATCGCAGATTTCTACATCCCCACGCTCGCGCGGGGGTACGGTGATTTATGGTGTGAAGACGAGCTGACCTTTGGAGAGGTGACGATTGCTGTCTCACGTCTACAAACTGTCCTGAGGGATCTTGAGGCCGATTGGCCTTGCGCAAATGACAACCCAAATTCGCAGGCAACTTTACTGCTTATTGTGCCTCAGGACGTATTTCACACACTCGGTGCTTTCGTTTTAAGTGGCCAACTGCGGCGAAAAGGCATCTCTGTCAAAATGGTTTTAGGCGGTAATTCAGAAACGATTGCCAAAGAATTGTCGCACTCTGCATTTAGCGCTATCTTCGTATCAGCGTCGCAGATTGATACCCTTCAATCGCTGCGATCGATAATTGATGCTGTTCGCGATGCGACTGAGTGCACGCCTCCTATTGTTGTCGGGGGTGCTATCCTCGAAGTCGAAACTGCGGAGACAGTGAAGACTGAAACAGGGGCAGACTATGCCACAGCACAAATCGAGGAGGCGCTAGGCAATTGCGGTCTCCTTCTAACCACGCAAGACGACGCGCCGATCAAGTACAGGGGCTGAGCCATGAGAATGGCCATACACCCGGAGTTTCGGCCATGACCTCACGCGGTACGAAATATTGGAATAGTGGGGCGATCCCTTTGATCGCACCCGAGATTTTGGGCGATATTATTGCGCAGGTCGCCGATGTCGGCGTCGTTATCTCTGAAGACGCAGAAGTTCTTTCGGTTCTGGTTAATCCCAACACCACCACCCTGAAAGGGTTGGACAAATGGGAAGGCCATGACATTCGCGGCTTTCTGACCGAAGAGAGCGTTCGGAAATTCGATGTCCGCCTAGCGGAATTTCTTGATGAAAAGCCCGCCGTCCGTCCAATTGAACTGAACCATGCAGATGGGTCCCAGCTTTGGGGTTCGCCGGTCCGCTACAGTTTCCATCGCATCGGACCTGACGGCGCGATCTTACTTTTGGGACGTGATCTGCAACCAATCGCCGACATGCAGCAGCAATTGGTCGAAGCGCAGCTGACACTTGAACGCGACTACGAGGAAAACAGGGGTTTTGATACGCGGTTCCGCGTATTGATGGAAAACATCTCTGACGCGGTTGTGTTTGTATCTGTGCATACTGGTCAGATACTGGACGCAAACTCCGCAGCGGCGACGCTGATCGACCGCCCTCTTGATCGGGCCGTTGGGGCGAAGTTTCAAAGCTTCTTCGACATAAAGAAGAGCAGCGACGTCGTCGATGTATTGGCAAATCAGGCTATCTCGCCAGCCAAAAAACCTTTCCGCGCGCAGCTAAGCGGCAAGGGCGGGCTTGTTGAAATCCATCCTGTTCTTTACCGCGCCGCCGGTGAGCGCACGTTGCTCTGCAGATTGCTCCCATCGGGAGAGTCCGTCGCGCGCACTGATGATCTCAACAGCAATGTTCTTGAACTCTATCACGATGGCCCGGAGGCAATCGTTTTTGTCTCTGACACTGGTGATATTCTGTCTGCCAATGATGCATTCCTCGATCTTCTGCATGTTGGCCATGACATAAGCCTGCGTGGACGTGGCTTCGCCGATTATCTTCAGCGGGGAAGCGTCGACTTCAAGGTTATGACCGAAAATGCCTCGCGGGCAGGTCGGATGCGGAACTATTCCACAAAGATGGCCGGTGATTACGGAAGCCCGCGGTCGGTCGAGATTTCCGTCACAAAGTTGACAGCTGGTGCCAAGGTTCTGTTCGCATTTGTCATTCGTGATGCTGCGAAGATTGATTCGACACAAACAAAAACAACTGCGACAACTGACGAGGGTATGCGCTCGGTCATCGAACTGGTCGGGAGCGCCACGCTCAAGGACATTGTTGCCGAAACAACGAATGTCGTTGAGAAAATGTGCATCGAGACTGCTGTCGAACTAACGATGAACAACCGTGTCGCCGCAGCAGAGATGCTCGGGCTATCCCGCCAGTCGCTCTACGTGAAATTGCGCAAGTTTGACCTACTGAGCCGCGATCCAGACGAGGAATAGGCCAGTCCGCTAACGCGGGCTGCGCTTTGCCAGGATGCGTTGCAGCGTCCGGCGATGCATTGATAGCCGCCGCGCTGTTTCCGAGACGTTGCGATCGCAAAGTTCATACACCCTTTGAATATGCTCCCACCTGACGCGGTCGGCGCTCATCGGGTTTTCCGGCGGCGGCGGCAACTCATCCTGACGGGCAAGAAGTGCGTTTGTCACATCTGTGGCGTCAGCGGGTTTGGCCAGATAGTCTGTTGCCCCGATTTTTACGGCGGCGACTGCCGTGGCGATGGCGCCGTAACCCGTCAGAACGACGATCCGGCTCTCGGGGCGTCGGGCACGCAAAGTCTCGACCACGTCCAGACCGTTCCCGTCTTCAAGACGCAAATCAACCACAGCATAAGCCGGTGGGCGCGCCGTCGCGATCGCCTGCCCTGCGGCAACCGACCCCGCCATTTCGACATCAAAGCCACGCTTTTCCATTGCCTTCGCCAAGCGGCGCAAAAAGGCTTCATCATCGTCTACCAGAAGAAGGCTTTTATCTTCCCCCAGATCCAATGCTTCCATGTTCATGGTATGACCTGTCGCTGTTTCATACTTGAAAATAGGTGATTAGCGGCAGCCGTCAACAGATCGTGGCACAAGGCCACCGATCCAGATGGGTAGGGTCGTGATTGAAACGCTGCAGATAAGCTATATCGTTGCATAGACAAAAGGGAACGCGACGTGACGCAAAGCTCCGAATTTCAGATGTTCGATGAACGTGAACGCAGCAACTGGGTCCGCTTACGGACACTTGTTGCGCTGCGCTGGTTCGCCGTCATTGGCCAGTCTGCCGCGATCATCGTCGCCACCCAAGTTTATGGCATCCAAATTCAGGTGGGCTACGCTGCTCTGGTTATCGTCGCTGCTGTTGTTGCGAACCTTATATCCAGCAATCTCTACGCCGAAAACAAACGCCTGTCGGAAACGCAAGCCACGCTTTGGCTTGTGTTCGACCTTTTGCAGCTAAGCCTTCTGCTTTTCCTGACGGGAGGCCTGAACAACCCGTTTGCTATGCTTTTGTTGGCACCCGTGACAATTGCGGCCACAGTCTTGCATCTTGGCAATACGGTTTTTCTGGGTATCACAGCCATTTCGCTCACCACAGTGATCAGCGTTTTCTACCTGCCCATTATCGATGCAAACGGCGCAGTTCTGAGCCTTCCCCCCATATTTCAGTTTGGCTTCTGGGTGGCACTCTTGGTTGGCCTTGTCTTCCTTGCACTCTACGCACGGCAGGTCACAACCGAGATGCACGCCATGCGCGAGGCTTTGGTTGCCACGCAGCTCGCACTCGCCAGAGAACAAAAACTGACAGACCTCGGTGGCGTTGTGGCAGCTGCGGCCCATGAGCTTGGCACACCGCTTGCCACCATCAAGCTTGTCAGCAGCGAACTGATGGAAGAACTTGATGGCCATCCAGATCTGCTTGACGATGCACGACTGATCAGAGAGCAGGCGGACCGCTGCCGTGTGATTCTGCATTCTATGGGACGCGCAGGAAAAGACGATCTGATGCTGCGGCAAGCGCCTGTTGAAACAGTGGTCAGAGAGGCCGCGGAACCTCATCTGGATCGCGGAAAGTCAGTCAAGTTTCATATTGCGCCAGACGAAGGTGGATCGCGGACACAGCCGATCATTTTGCGAAGACCAGAGATCATCCACGGATTGCGAAACCTGATCCAGAATGCTGTGGATTTCGCCCGTTCCGAAGTCACAGTTGAACTGAGCTGGACACGCGAAACTGTCGAAGTCCGTATCTCTGATGATGGTCGCGGGTTTCCGCAATCCGTTCTGGGTCGCATTGGCGATCCATATGTGCGTCGGCGCCGACTGTCTGAGGATGGTGCCAAAAGACCGGGCTATGAGGGCATGGGGTTGGGCCTGTTCATCGCCAAAACACTTCTTGAAAGATCCGGCGCAGAACTTCGGTTCAGCAATAGCCGCCGTCACGGCCATGCCAGCTGGACAGGTCAGGCAACTGGCGGTGCGGTTGTCGACGTGTCCTGGAAAAACGAAGATCTTGGAATTTCAGACACAAATGGCAACACGGCGCTGGGAGAAAATCAGCAATTCGCGATCAACTGATTTACCTTCGATTGGTGATTAATGGCGCTTTAACCTTCCGGTGAGAGGTTGATTCCGGGACAAGACGGAATCGGATCTCATACATGGGCTGGGCTGACATCTTTTTTCTTGCAGGGATTGCCTGCTTGGCGGCCAGCCTGATCTATGCACGCAAGCGTGACGCGCCCGCGGCTGGATCATCTATACCAACGGATGAACATGCCCATAGATTGATCTATATCGATGGCGTTCTGGTTGATGCTTCAGCCTCTCTTGGTGCCAAATCTCATCCCAATCTGCATCACCTCACAGGCCTTCAGGAACTGGTGGCGCAACTGTTTTCGGACGTTGATCTAACGTCGGAGGAACACCGACCAGCGTTTGCAGTCAGCAAAGATGGCTACACGAAACTCACTGCTGCCGGCGTGGGCAACACGGTCAGAATTTCCCTTTTTGGGCGCTGCGAATGGTGCAAACCGGTTCACAATCCTACCGGCGGTTTGCTTGAACTGATCCACAAAAATGCCCCGCAATTGATTTGGCAATATGATGCCGAAGGAAACATCCTTTGGATGAACGCAAGTTATGAAAAGGCTGTGCTGGCGTCATCTGCGTGGAATTCGGATTTGTTTCCCGATCTGCAAAAGCATGTCAGTGGGACAGAACGGGTCCAACCCGTGGGTCAGGATCAAGTCTGGTTTGATGTCACTACGATCGCGCAAGACGGCCAGACACTTTGCTTTGCCACAGAAACAACGGCACTTGTCCGCGCCGACAAGGATCGGCGGGAGTTTGTGAAAACGCTTGGTAAAACATTTGCTGATTTGGCAACGGGTTTGGCGATCTTCGATAGGGAACGCCAGCTGAAGATGTTCAATCCAGCCTTGCTGGAGATGAGTAAGTTACCTTTCACCTTCCTCAGCGGACGGCCCCGCATTGATACATTTCTCGATCGCCTCAGAGAATTGCAAATGATGCCTGAACCAAAAGACTATGCGTCTTGGCGCGAACAATTCACTGCGGTGGAAACTGGCGCCTTGGATGGCACATTTTGCGAAAATTGGGCGCTGCCGGATGGTCAGACATTTCGGGTCACCGGCCGACCCCACCCTGACGGCGCCTTCGCACTCTTGTTCGAGGATATCAGCGCAGAGCTTTCGCTGACACGCCGTTTCCGCACAGAAATTGAGACCAGCCAGGCTGTTCTTGACAATATCCCTGAAGCCATCGCTGTCTTTTCGAATGCGGGAACTTTGGTTCTGAGCAATACAGCCTATGCCGATCTTTGGGGCACCGAAACCGTCGGCCTGCTGCACCGCGATGCAACAAGAGAGTTTACAACTTGGAAAGCAAACACAGTTACCACTCCTGCTTGGGCGGAATTGCGTGAGCTTCTCCACACCAGCGGTCAAAGAAAGCCATGGGTCGGGGATATGCTATTGCTAGACGGTCGGCCCCTGCGATGCCATGCAACCCCGCTAGACGGGGGTATGACCATGCTACGTTTCTCTTTCACGTCAGTTGCACGGCCTGTGGTTCAAAAGCTCATGCAAGTCGATATGGCAATTCCCAGGCGTCAACGCTGAATTGCGCTTGCGGGTCTGCGCACAGTCCATAATGTCAGGGAATGACTGGACTACGCCTGCGACAGACACTCAGCTCAGAACAAGCGATGGCCGATTTTGCGGCAGAGGTTGCACCTTTGATCGCGGCCGGTGATACCCTCTTGCTGCAAGGCGATATCGGCGCAGGCAAGTCGGCCTTTGCACGTGGCTTCATTCGCGCCCGCCTTGGCCGGATGGAAGATATCCCGTCGCCGACCTTCACGTTGGTACAGACTTACGACACAGATGATGCGGAAATCTGGCACTGCGATCTTTACCGGCTGAGTCATCCTGACGAAGCACTGGAACTCGGCCTCGATGAGGCCTTTGATACCGCGATCTGCCTGATCGAATGGCCCGACAGGTTGGGTGATGCCAGTCCGAAGGACGCGCTCACGCTCTCATTTTCTGCCGGTGATACCGCCCATGATGTCGTCATCACAGGATCACCGGTTTGGGCCAGACGCCTACGAGATTTGCATGGCAACGCGTGACCAAGACATCAAACGCTTCTTGGCCAATAGCCCTTGGGCCCAATGGGATGTGGTTCCAATTGCAAGTGATGCATCTGCGCGCCGGTACATGCGGCTGTCAAATGCAAATGACGCCGCCATCTTGATGGATGCCCCGCCTGACATTTGTCACGACACAAGCCAATTTATCACAGTGGCGGCGTTGCTTTCACAATCGGGGCTTTGCCCGCCTGAAATACTCTCCAAAGATCTGGAGCTTGGGATCATTGTGCTTTCGGACTTGGGCAAGGTCGATTTTGCATCGCATCTCAGCAACAAGCCTGAAGACGAACAACTCCTCTATGCAGCGGCCACAGATACTCTTGTGACGCTGCACGACGTCCCAGGTCGGGATGATTTGATGCGTCTAACGCCCAACCATGGCGCCGCGATGATCGATGTCTTGGGCCAATTCTATACAAACAACGATATCACCCCGATACAAACTGAACTCGAAACGGCTTTGACTGACTACGCAGCACATCCTGATACGCTAGCCTTGCGCGATTTTCATAGTGAAAACCTGATTTGGCGGCCCAGCAGGACTGGAACTGATCGGGTCGGGTTGCTTGATTTTCAGGATGCGATCGTGGCACCCGCCGGCTATGATTTGGCGTCGCTTTTGCGGGATGTGCGGCGGGACGTGAGTGCTGTCACAGCGGCCGCGATGATCGACCGCTACTGTGCTCAAACCGAAACCCCAACAGATGCCTTTCATCTACAGGTGGCGATCCTTGGCATCCAACGGAACCTCCGCATTCTGGGCGTCTTTGCGCGACTTGCAATACGCGCAGGAAAAACGCGCTATCTGAAGTTCATGGATCGCGTATGGCGGCATATTCTGGCGGATCTCGATCATCCAGAGTTCGGCGCGCTCAGATCACAAATCATCAAGAACGTCCCCCCTCCGGGCAAAGACCATCTGGAAAGGATTCTGGCATGAGCTTGCCTGCAATGCTTTTTGCGGCGGGCCTTGGATCAAGGATGGCCCCGCTCACCAACACGATACCCAAACCCTTGGTGCAAGTTGCCGGAAAGCCGCTCTTTGATCATGCATTTGAAATTGTCCACACGGCAGGCTGCAGCCCGATCGTGACCAATGTGCACTATTGCGGCGATATGATCCGCGCTCATGTGAAAGAGCGCGACATCCTAGTATCAGATGAAACCGATCTTTTGCGTGATACAGGTGGTGGCCTCAAACATGCACGTCCGTTACTGTGTTCTGGCCCCGTGGTGACGATGAACACTGATGCTGTCTGGAATGGCCCAAAT
Source organism: uncultured Loktanella sp. (assembly GCA_964385035.1). Classification (GTDB taxonomy): domain Bacteria; phylum Pseudomonadota; class Alphaproteobacteria; order Rhodobacterales; family Rhodobacteraceae; genus Yoonia. The sequence goes on along the minus strand of CAYLMZ010000036.1, from coordinate 10,136 downwards.
CCGGTCAAACACCTGCTGGACGCTTGGCACCCGGAAATGCACGCGTTGCTACTTCTTGTTGCAAAGCCCAACGTGCGTGGTCACCTTGGCAAGGGTGACTTCACACGGGCAACCGATGGTCGGCTACAGCGGGGCCCGGCGCTCATTTACACCGGGCTGCAAATCATCCGCTCTGAACTGGTTGACCGGATCGAGAAAGACGTCTTTTCCATGAACCTGATATGGGATCAGCTGATCGCAAACGGCACGGTGTCAGGTGTGGTTTACCCCGGCCTATGGTGTGATGTCGGCCAACCTTCCAGCATTCCTTTGGCAGAGGAGATGCTGCGTGTTTGACTGCTCTGACCAGCCGCGCGTTTTCGGCACCGCACCCGGAACCGATTTTGCAGGTGCGCTTGTTGCGGGGCTTGAGGCACGCTGCAAGGATTACACTGCAGCTGAATGGGCGCGGGTCGAGATTTTCGTCAATACAACCCGCATGCAGCGTCGCATCCGTGCGGTCTTTGATGCAGGACCTGCACGGCTCTTGCCGCGTATCCGGCTTGTCACTGACCTTGCAAATGATCCGGTCTCACTTGCACTGCCCCCTGCGGTTTCACCGCTACGGCGTCGGTTGGAGCTCTCGCAGTTTGTTGCCAAACTCCTTGACCGGCAGCCAGATCTTGCGCCGCGTGCAGCACTTTACCCGCTCTCGGATAGCCTAGCCGCACTCATGGACGAGATGCAGGGTGAAGGCGTCACGCCTGACGATATCGCCGCATTGGACGTCACTGATCAATCGGGCCATTGGGATCGCGCCCTGTCATTTCTCAAGATCATCACGCCGTTCTTTACCCGTTCAGATCAAGCCCCCGACAAAGAAGCGCGGCAACGCATGGTGGTCGATGCACTTGCGTTGCGCTGGGCTGAAACCCCGCCGACACATCCGGTCATCATCGCGGGATCAACGGGATCACGCGGGACGACGGCCAAATTGATGGAAGCCGTCGCAAAGTTACCGCAGGGTGCCATCATTCTACCGGGCTTTGACTTTGATCTGCCGGACAGGGTCTGGAGTGCAATGAATGATGCGTTGCAATGCGAAGACCACCCGCAGTTTCGCTTTCGGCGGCTCATGGACCGGCTTGGGTTTGCCCCGGCTGATGTGACGCCTTGGGCCAGCACCATGCCAACGAACCCGGCTCGCAATGCGCTTGTCTCGCTTTCGCTGCGCCCTGCGCCCGTTACGGATCAGTGGCTATCCGAGGGGCCGGAGCTGGGAAATCTGGCCGCGGCCACCGATACGCTGACACTGGTCGAGGCACCTTCACCACGGGCAGAGGCGGAAACCATTGCCCTGCGTCTGCGCCAAGCCGTCGAGGACGGGGTTACCGCTGCCCTGATTTCGCCTGACCGGATGCTCACCCGGCAGGTCACAGCCGCGCTGGATCGGTGGGGTATTCTTCCTGACGACAGCGCGGGCATTCCCCTTGTCTTGTCACCGCCCGGACGATTTCTGCGTCATGTGGCCGATCTTTTCGTCGGGCCACTCACCGGAGAGGCGCTGCTGACACTTCTCAAGCATCCGCTGTGTCACTCCGGCGGCGGTGATCGCGGTCCGCATCTCTTGCACACCCGTGATCTGGAACTTGCGCTCCGCAAATATGGGCCAGCATTCCCGACATCTGATGATTTGATGACATGGGCAAAGAAAAGGGCAGAGCGGCAGCCGTGGGTAGACTGGCTGATACCGCTGGTGACCGCGCGCGACCTTGGTGGACAATACGCGCTTTCTGACTTGCTGGATATCCACGTATCCACAGCCAAAGCTCTTGCCGCAGGTCCCGGATCCGAAGGGTCAGGCGGTTTGTGGGGCAAAGCAGCAGGTCGTGAGGCCCGCCGCATTTATGATCAGCTTGCCCTCTCTGCCGACGCAGGTGGGGAAATTTCCGCACGGGACTACGCCGCTTTGTTTGGCAGCGTGTTGAATGACGGTGTGGTCCGGGATCGCGATGCCGGTCACCCGAATGTGCTGATCTGGGGGACACTCGAAGCCCGTGTTCAGGGTGTTGATTTGACAATCCTTGGCGGGATGAATGAAGGCATCTGGCCAGAGGCCCCAGCCCCCGACCCTTGGCTCAATCGTCAAATGCGGGCCGACGCGGGCCTGCTGCCGCCCGAGCGCAAAATCGGTTTGTCCGCCCACGATTTTCAGCAAGCAATGGGCGGGAAGGATGTCTGGATCACGCGATCAAAACGCTCTGCAGATGCAGAAACCGTGCCCTCTCGCTGGGTGAACCGGATGACCAATCTGTTGCGCGGCCTGCCAGAGCAAGGTGGCGCAGAAGCCGTCAAGGCAATGCGTGCGCGCGGGGATCACTGGATCGCCATGGCGGCAAAACTTGGCACGCCTGCGCACCGCACGGACCCTGCACCCCGTCCTTCACCATGTCCACCACCGACGGCGCGGCCTGACCAGATATCAGTTACGCAGATCAAGACACTCATCCGCGATCCTTTTGTGATCTACGCGCGCAAGATTCTGCGACTTGATCCGCTTGATCCATTGCTCCCGAAATCGGATGCAGCGCTGCGTGGACAGATCGTGCATGAGGTTCTTGAGGTGTTTGTTGCCAACGGGCACGCCCCTGATGACCGAGACGCCCTGATGAAGATTGCAGAGCGCCTATTTGCCCAACGCTGCCCTTGGCCGACCATCCGTGCGCAATGGCTGGCACGGTTGGATCAGGTCGCTGATGCCTTTCTGGCCAAGGAAGTAGAGCGGCAGTCTCTTGCCCAGGTGCGCCATCTGGAAAAGAAAGGCGCGATGGCCGTTGGCCAATCGGCAACCACCCTGACCTGCAAAGCGGACCGCATCGACGTCACGCCTGACGGGCGGGCCTTGATTTACGACTACAAGACCGGCGCGCCGCCGACCGAGAAGGTCCAATTGCATTTCGACAAACAATTGCTGGCTGAGGCGGCAATGGTTGAACGTGGTGCGTTTGACGACATTGGGCCGTTACCCGTTCAAGGGGCAGCATTTCTTAGCCTCAACCGCGAAACCAAAGTGGTCTCGGCACCGCTTGAAAAAAGCCCGACGCGTGAAACCTGGGCGGGGCTTGAACGGCTGTTCCTTGCCTGGCAGGCGGCTGATCGCGGCTACACGGCGCGGATGGCCCACATGTCGAAAACAGACCCAAGCCCTTATGATCACCTGTCCCGCTTTGGCGAATGGGATACCAGCCAGGACCCAGAACCAGAGATACTCAAATGATCCGCAATGAGGCCACACAAAGGCAGGTAGATGCTGCCAATCCGCGTGTTTCGACATGGCTGTCGGCCAATGCAGGCTCGGGTAAGACGCGGGTGCTGACGGATCGCGTCGCGCGGCTTTTGCTGGAAGGGGTCTCTCCGCAAAACATCTTGTGTCTGACATATACCAAGGCTGCTGCGACCGAGATGCAAAACCGCCTGTTCCAGCGCTTGGGCGACTGGGCGATGATGGCCGATGCCGATCTGCGCAAGGCGCTTGATGATATGGGGGTCGAACGCCAGATCGACGCCAACCAGTTGCGCAATGCACGGACACTCTTTGCGCGCGCGATCGAAACACCGGGCGGCCTGAAAATCCAGACTATCCATTCGTTCTGTGCAGGCGTTCTGCGACGCTTTCCTCTTGAGGCGCAAGTCAGTCCACAGTTTCGCGAAATGGAAGACCGCGCGGCAGAATTGCTGCGCGCAGAGGTGGTAGACCAGTTGCTTGAGGGTGAGGGTGCCGCCGTTGTCCATAGGCTCTTGGCAGAATTCACGGGCGATGATCTGTCAAAGCTCACACAGGAAATTGCAGGAAAACGTGATCTGTTTGAGGATGGCTTTGACAGGGAATCCTTTCGGAAGCGCCTAAATATTCCGGCCCAATTGTCGATCCAAGGCCTTGTGGATGAAGTTTTCGATACATCAGCGCTAAGCGAATTGGCAGCAGTTTGTGCCAACGGAAAAGCTACCGATCAAAAGATTGCTGCGCGCATCACAACACTGATCGAACATCCAATCTCCGCCGATGCAATTCTCAGCGAACTCGAAGGTATTTTTCTGACCGGGAAAGGGGCAAAAGACCCCTTTAGCGCCAAGATTGGGTCGCTACCGACGAAGGCATTGCAATCCGCCCATCCTGAACTCACGGACAGGGTCAACGATATCATGGCGCGGATCGCTGAAATCAGGCCGCTTCGCCTTGGTCAAAAGGCCTTTGATCGGACGCAAGCGCTCTATGATTTCGCACAACATTTTATCCCCGCCTATGAAGCCCGCAAACTGGCGATGGG
>CAYLMZ010000036.1:0-5729 GCA_964385035.1 uncultured Loktanella sp. | reverse complement strand
ATGATTTCGCACAACATTTTATCCCCGCCTATGAAGCCCGCAAACTGGCGATGGGCGCTTTGGATTTTGACGATCTGATCCGCAAGACCAAATCCCTGCTGACTGACCGCGACCTCGCACAATGGGTGTTGTTCCGGCTTGATGGCGGGATCGATCATATTCTGGTGGACGAGGCGCAAGACACCAGCCCGACCCAATGGGCAGTCATCGAGCAGCTCACACAAGAGTTTGCAACCGGGCAAGGCGCCCGCGAGGATCGCGAGCGCACGATCTTTGTCGTCGGCGACAAGAAGCAATCCATCTATTCGTTCCAAGGGGCGGACCCCGATGCCTTTGATGAGATGAAGGCCCACTTCAAAGCGGGTCAGGAGGCTGTGGGAAAGACGCTCTTTGGCACAACGCTTGCCCATTCCTTCCGGTCCGCCCAAGCCATTCTTTCGGTGGTTGATGCCTGCTTTACCGGGGACCGTGCGGCAGGCATGGACGACGATATTTCCCACATCGCATTCAAGGACCAAATGCCGGGGCGTGTGGACCTTTGGCCTGTGATTGAAAAGAACGATGCGCCGGACGACAAGGAATGGTTCAAACCTGTCGATGAGCCAAGCCCGACAGATCACGTGGTCCAGATGGCAGATCGGATTGCAAGCCAGATCACCTGGATGATCAATAATGAAAAAATTCCTGAGGAAGTAGACAACACAGGCACTTTCAAACGCCGCCCCATCACCGAAGGTGATTTTCTGATCCTCGTCCAACGCCGCTCTGATCTATTTGCCGAGATCATTCGCGCCTGTAAGGCCGCTGACCTCAAGATTGCGGGGGCTGACCGCCTCAAGGTCGGTGCGGAGCTTGCGGTCAAGGACCTTGCCGCATTGCTCAACTTTGTTGCCTTGCCTGAAGATGACCTGTCGCTTGCAGCGGCCTTGCGGTCTCCGATTTTTGGCTGGTCTGAACAGGATCTCTTTACGCTCGCGCATCACCGCCCCGAAAAGACGTTTCTGTGGGCCGCACTACGAGATAATCCGGCCCATCCAAAGACCTGTGCCGTTCTGAACGACCTCCGCGCGCAAGCGGATTTCTTGCGCCCTTACGACCTGTTGGAACGGATCCTGATCCGGCATGACGGGCGGCAGAAACTACTTGCCCGGCTTGGACCGGAGGCCGAAGACGGTATTGACGCATTGCTCGCGCAAGCCTTGGCTTATGAAAGCACCAGCGTGCCAAGCCTGACCGGTTTTCTCAGCTGGATGCAGACCGATGATGTCGAGATCAAACGCCAGATGGAAAGCAAAGGAGACCGCATCCGCGTCATGACCGTGCATGGCGCGAAAGGGCTTGAGGCGCCCATTGTCATCCTGCCTGATGCAGCCAAGCGAGATATCCGGCTGCAACAAGAGCTTTTGCCCGCGGACGGTCAGGCAATCTGGAAACCGTTGTCCGATGATATGCCTGAAGCCGTAAGAGATTTTCAGACTGATGTGATTGAAAAACAGCGCCGTGAACGCTTGCGGCTGCTCTACGTCGCCATGACCCGCGCAGAGAAATGGTTGATCGTCGGGGCGGCGGGCGAAGTCGGGACAGATGATCAAAGCTGGTACAACATCGTCCGCGACGGAATGGAAAAACGCGGCACGGCTATTGTGGATAGCGGCGGCATCGCTGTCACGCGGGTTGCTGAACTTGACTGGACCAATCTGCAAGAGGACACCCCTGATCCAATTGAGGTGCCCCTTGTCACCGTTCCCGAATTTGGTGCGGTCACTGAGCCAGAAAGCAACAAAACCCTCGCGCCTTCTGATCTGGGCGGCGCGAAAGTTCTGCCGGGCGACATTGGCGATGGTGATACTGACGCCGCAAAGGCCCGCGGCACCTTGATCCACCACTTGCTGGAACATCTGCCACTTGCACCATCCGAACACCGCGAAGCTCTCGGCCTTCAGATCGCACCAGGCGAGGCAGCGTTGGTCCAATCGGTGATCAGATTACTTGATCACCCTGACCTTGCTCCGATCTGGTCAGCCGATGCGTTGACCGAAGTCGACATCACTGCCGAAATTCACGGCCTTGGCCGGATTCATGGCGCCATCGACAGGTTGATCATCGCAGACGACTGCATCATCGCTATCGACTACAAGTCAAATCAACGCGTCCCCGCAAAGCCTGAACAAACACCCGACGGTCTATTGCGTCAAATGGCCGTTTATCACGCTGCACTGACCCAGATTTATCCCGATACCGCAATCAATGTCTCAATCCTTTGGACAGAAACGGGTGTTCTGATGCCACTTCCTGTCGCTGTCCTTCACGAAGCCATGAGCGCCATTGCAACACCTTGACCAACTGGGGTTGGGTTCATAGGTTCGCAGTCCAACATTTTTCCGCCAAGGAGTAACCTGATGGCAACCGTAGCAGTGACCGACGCAACCTTTGACGCCGAAGTGCGTCAGTCCGACATTCCCGTTGTCGTTGATTTTTGGGCCGAATGGTGTGGCCCATGTAAGCAGATTGGCCCAGCGCTTGAAGAATTGTCGGATGAAATGTCCGGCAAGGTCAAAATCGTCAAAGTGAATGTCGACGAGAACCCCAATTCACCAGCACAAATGGGCGTGCGCGGCATTCCTGCGCTATTTGTCTTCAAGAACGGCGAAGTCGTCTCAAACAAAGCCGGTGCTGCACCAAAAGCAGCCATTCAAGGTTGGATCGAAGAGTCGATCTGAATCGCACAGACGATTTTTGAATTTGGGCGTCCTGCGGGGCGCCCTTTTTCGTTCAGGCCGCCGTTGTCAGATTGGCCACCCGTGACCGCGCAGGACATTGCGGATCTTGTTTTTCGCCTCTGGCCTGCCTGCATTGATTGCCTGTTGCTGCAAAAACCAAAACAGATAGGACGCATAGTCCGGAGTGTGGGAAGGCGCACGCTGAATGGCTCGCGCTGCGCCCAACTCGGCCACATTGAGGCCGATGTGATGAAAGTCAGATTTGGCGAACAGGACCAGAGGCTTACCAAAAAATAGGCCCTTCAAGCCAACGCTGGAATTTTGAGTAACGATATAGTCGCAATTCTGCACGTACCGGTCAGCCCCAGCCGTTTGCACAAAAAGCCGGGGGTTGGCCTCGGAAAGTGCTTGTAATGCGGTGGCTTCTTCATCGCTGTAAGTTTCGTTCGGATGCAGTGTCGCAACAACTTGCCGGTCGGGCTCATGTTCCAAAACGGCCCGCAGCATGTCGATGGGGCTCGCAAACTGAAAAGAGCGTTGATCAAGCAGTCTGCCTTGCAATGGCACAAACACAAACCCGTCGCGGCGCGCTGATAGAGGGGCGTCATCAAACAAACGCTTGCGCCAAAACCGGTAAAAGTTTGATGCTTTGCGCGGATCAACCGCGTGGGGATCAAATACTGCCTTTGCGACGGGCCACTCCCATCGTTCCGCCTGTTTTTCGATATGCCAAAATGGGAAGATATACGTCAGGCGAAACACCAAAGACCGCGCGTTGACCGGCTGTTGCATCAGAAACAGGCTATAACCTGATCGGGCACGTGCCCTCAGCCTTGCGGCCGGATCATCGCCATCAAAGGCAACATCCATGCCGCCAGCCTTCAAAACCTCCGAGACCTTGTTGATAAAGTTATGATTGCCGTTTTCGGCCTGCTGACGCAGCTTTTGGTGCAAGTAGAAAGTAACGGTGTCGGCGGCGCTCATGGCCGGAAGCTAGCCCTGTCCCGCGGCGGGAACAAGCAGCGCGGGGTTGTTTGCTTTGAACACGCCCGCCATATAGGCAGATAAGACGAAAAAGGAGCCGCCAATGGCACAAGACGAATTTCCCGGCTGGCATGGCACGACGATTATTGGTGTCCGCAAAGGTGGCAAGGTCGTCATTGCAGGTGACGGGCAAGTAAGCCTTGGCCAGACCGTCATCAAAGGCACCGCGCGCAAGGTCCGTCGCTTGTCCCCTGGCGGGCAGGACGTCATTTGCGGATTTGCAGGCTCGACCGCTGATGCCTTTACGCTGCTTGAGCGTCTGGAAAAGAAACTCGAAGCCACTCCCGGTCAACTGGCGCGGGCCAGCGTTGAGTTGGCAAAAGACTGGCGCACTGACAAATACCTGCAAAAGCTCGAGGCGATGCTGATCGTCAGCGACGGCAAAGACCTGTTCGTGATCACCGGCGCAGGCGATGTGTTAGAGCCCGAACATGACATCGCAGCCATCGGGTCAGGCGGCAACTTTGCGCTGGCCGCTGGCCGCGCGATGATGGACACCGACAAGGACGCAGAAACTGTCGCCCGCGAAGCCATGGCGATTGCGGCTGATATCTGCGTCTATACCAACGGTAAACTGACTGTTGAAACGATCGGCTGATGATCGAACGCGATGACCTCAAAGCCGCTGTTAGCAGCGGGTTGATCAGCGAAAGGCAGGCTGCTGATCTCATCTCCTTGTCGGATAGTCGGCGCGGCGCGCGCGAGAACCTTGCCAGCGGGGATGAGCCGTTTGAGCTCTTCAAAGGCTTCAACGAGATTTTCATCGTTATTGGCCTTCTGATCCTGTCGATAGGTTGGTGGACCGTGGCAGGCGTCGCCATTGCCGACAACATGTCCGACATCTTTGCAACGGCCACAGGGATTGGCGCCCTATCTGGCGCAGTGATTTGGGCCTTGTCAGAGTATTTCATCCGCAAACGCCGGATGGTCGCGCCCGCGATCATGTTGTCCATGATGTTTGCAGGTACGGCTGCCGGTGTTTTGAACCTGATGTTCGCGGAACCGTTCATGGTCGCACAAAACGATTTTTCGAGCGTCCCCCTGCCGCTTTTCCTTGCGACATTGGCTTTGCTGGTCTTTTGGTGGCGGTTCCGGGTGCCTTTTGCCATGGCCATGATCGCTGTTGGCCTATTTGCAACGGCCATTGTCTTTGCTGCCAGTCGTGGCGGGCAGGTCGAGGACATCAGCGACTTCTTTTTGTTGTCGGCAGATGGTCCGTTTGCGTGGATCACGTTGATCCTTGGGCTTGCTGTCTTTGCGGTGGCGATGGTTTTTGACATGAGCGACCCGCACCGGGTCACCCGACGCTCGGCCAATGGGTTCTGGCTGCATGTTGTGGCGGCCCCTGCCTTGGTGAATACCGTGGCGCTATCGCTGATTTCGCAGGACACCGGACTGTCGAACCTGATCCTTTTGGGCGTGCTTTCGCTCTTTGCGGTTGTCGCAATCATCATTGATCGCCGCTCATTCCTGATTGCTGCGATTGGTTACATCGTGGCGCTGGCCGCTGCCGTCTTTGATGGCGAAGGTGCGGCCTTGACCGTGCTGATCCTTGGCATCGTCCTGCTTCTTCTTGGTGCGTTCTGGGAACGTATCCGTGCGCGGGCGTTGCGCCTTGTGCCGAGGTTTATTCCGCTCGACCGTCTTCCCCCTTCTCATGTGTGATTTGATATGACTGATCTGACCCCTCGCGAAATCGTTTCTGAACTGGACCGTTTCATCATTGGCCAGAATGGTGCCAAACGGGCTGTAGCTGTTGCCTTGCGCAACCGTTGGCGGCGCAAGCAGTTGGGTGATGATCTGCGTGACGAGGTCTATCCCAAAAACATCCTGATGATCGGGCCCACAGGCGTGGGGAAAACCGAAATCTCGCGGCGTTTGGCAAAGCTTGCCCGCGCACCGTTCCTCAAGGTTGAGTCCACAAAGTTTACCGAAGTAGGCTATGTGGGCCGCGACGTGGAACAG
>CAYLMZ010000035.1:0-20112 GCA_964385035.1 uncultured Loktanella sp. | reverse complement strand
ACGGCAGTCGCGGCGGTCTTGGGTGCTGCGGTGGCTGGATGCTCTCCGATCGAACGCTACACAGGTTTTATCCCCCCACAAGAAGAGATTGCGACGCTGGATATTGGCGTCAGCACCAAAGATGAGGTCGTCGCCCTCTTTGGTCAGCCGATTGCGGATCGGGCATTGCAAAACAATACGATCTACTATGCCGCCAGCAAGTTTGAACGCATCGGTCCTTTCGCCCCACAAGAGGTATCCCGAGAGGTGCTTGCCGTCTCGTTTGATAGTAATGACCGGGTACGCAACGTCACGCGGTATGGGCTTGAAGACGGGCGCGTGATCGCGCTGGACCGGCGTGTCACCAATGACGGTATTGCTGATATCGGGTTCTTGCGCCAATTGCTCAATTCCTTTGGCCGGATCGATGCCGGAACCCTGCTTGGGGCGAACCAGTAGGGGCTGGCCTGTTGCCCCAAGTGCGCTAGCTGTCCGGCATGGCACCGGAAAAACACCTTTCAGAGGCAGAAATCAGCGAAATCGTGCAGATGGCGCTGTCGGATCATGTGGCTTTTCGTGACATCCAAGCCCAATACGGGTTGGCTGAAAAAGACGTCAAAGCGCTGATGCGCAAGACCCTGAAACGCGGAAGCTATGAGGCGTGGCGCAAACGTGTGCGCGCCTTTGGTGACCGGCGCGCACACTACAAATGATCAGCCCTCGGGCTCGAATTCCAGTGCCACACCGTTGATGCAATAGCGCAACCCCGTGGGCTGTGGGCCGTCCGGAAAAACATGCCCCAGATGCGCGTCACAGCGGTTACAATGCACTTCCGTGCGTTTCATCAAAAAGCTGCGATCCACACTTTCCCCAACCATATCATCATCAAGCGGTTGATAGAACGACGGCCAGCCCGTCCCACTTTCGAATTTATGCTGCTGGTCAAAGAGCGGGACACCACAACAGGTACACATGTAAGTGCCTGCTTCTTTTGGGAAATTGTCATGGGTGCCTGCACGTTCCGTCCCGTGCTTGCGTGTCACCTTATAGGCAAGATCGCTCAGTTGGGCCCGCCATTCAGCATCAGTTTTGACGATTTTGTCCATTTCTTCCCCATTTCTTTGGTCTTGGATGACGTTAACGTAGGTGCAGTAAGAGTGTTCGCCAAGTTGAGGTGAGATGACAATATCGTTCCCCAAAAGTCGCCTGTGTGTCGGGCTTGCGCAGGACGCAGACGATCTGGCCGCATGCCAAGACCTGCGCCACCAGTGTTTTTTCGGAAAGCCTGGCCGAGATATCGAAGACATCGACAAGCATTGCCAGCATCTGATGGTCCATGACGCCTTGGGTCAACTGGTTGCGACAGCGCGGCTGCTGCACCTGCGTACCCCATCTGATTTTGAATTGAGCTATGCGGCGCAAAGCTATGAATTAGATGATTTTTCCAGACTGGACGGCAGTATGATCGAGATCGGCCGCTTTTGCGTCTCGGATCAGGCCATGAATGCCGATGTCCTGCGTATCGCTTGGGCCGCTTTGACAAAACTCGTCGATCAGGCGGACGTGAAGTATCTTTTTGGTGCGGCCAGTTTTGCCGGCGTGCAGCCCCAGCACTACGGGCGGGCTTTGCGCCGACTGCGCACACGACACCTTGGCCCTGATAATTATCTACCACGGCCCCGGGATGCTGAGGCGATCGCCCTTGCCGATCTGCCCGACTACGGCAGCAAGCCGCTGCCGCCGTTGTTGCGGACCTATCTGGCGATGAACGGATGGGTTGGGGATCATGCCGTGATCGACCGGCAACTGGACACCTGCCATGTCTTCACCTGTGTCGAGATTGCCAAAATACCGGCGGCACGGGCGCGTGCGCTACGTGCTCTTGCGCAAGAGGTCACACTGGCCTAGCAGGCAGTATGGCCAAAGCACCCCTTCTTCAGCTCAATGATATCAGCCTCACTTTCGGCGGCGACCCTGTGTTTGAGGGGCTCTCGCTTGTCGTACAACCCGGGGACCGTGTGGCCCTTGTCGGGCGTAATGGGTCGGGCAAATCGACATTGATGAAAGTCATGGCGGGCCTTGTGCTGGCCGACACCGGAGAGCGGGTCGCAACACCCGGTGTGCAGGTGGGCTATATGGAACAAGACCCAAGCATGGCGGGATGTGCCACACTAGGTGACTATGCCGCCAGCGGTTTACCCCCTGAAGAGGCCTATAAGGTCGCAATGGTGGCCGAGGGGCTGAAGTTCGATCCAGCCGGTGATGTGGCGACCGCCTCAGGCGGTGAGCGCAGGCGCGCAGCATTGGCCAAACTGATGGCCGAAGCGCCGGAATTGATGCTGTTGGACGAGCCCACCAACCACCTTGATATCGAGGCCATCGCATGGCTGGAAAACGAACTGAAACAGACCCGGACAGCCTATGTGCTGATCAGCCACGACCGGGCATTTTTGCGCAATCTGACACGGGCCACACTCTGGATCGACCGCGGACAGGTGCGGCGCGCCGAACAAGGCTTTGACCGGTTCGAAGCGTGGCGCGACAAGATCTGGGACGAAGAGGATCAGCAACGCCACAAGCTGAACCGCAAGATCAAGGCCGAGGCACGCTGGGCGGTCGAAGGCATCTCGGCGCGGCGGAAACGCAACATGGGGCGGGTGCGAGCCTTGCAGGATTTGCGGGCCGAGCGGGCAGCCCAGATCAAACGTCAGGGCACAGCCGCGATGGTGTTTGAGGGCGGCGTTGCCTCGGGCAAAAAAGTGATCGAAGCCAAGGGCCTGAGCAAGTCCTTTGGCAACAAACAGATCGTCAAAGGGTTTGATCTGACAGTGCAGCGCGGCGACAGGATTGCCCTTGTCGGCCCCAACGGCGTGGGCAAGACGACTTTAGTCAAGATGCTCTTGGGACAAGTTGCCCCCGATGCGGGGACAGTGAAGCTTGGCACGAACCTCGATATTGCCGTGTTCGATCAGGCGCGGGCAGCGCTGAACCCCGAGATGTCGTTGTGGGAAAACCTCGCCAATGATCCGGAATTGGGCGTGTCGGGCAAGTCTGATCAGGTCATGGTGCGCGGTGCCCCACGGCATGTGGTGGGCTATCTCAAGGATTTTCTGTTCGATGAGGCACAGGCCCGTGCCCCGGTCCGTGCTCTGTCCGGTGGCGAAAAGGCGCGGCTTTTGCTGGCCCGCCTGATGGCGCGGGAAAGCAATGTGCTTGTCCTCGATGAACCGACCAATGATCTGGACATCGAAACGCTGGACCTGCTGCAAGACATTCTGGGTGAGTATGACGGCACTGCGATCCTCGTCAGTCACGACCGTGACTTTCTGGATCGGGTCGCCACCACGACCATTGCGATGGAAGGTGACGGGCAGGCCACGGTCTATGCGGGCGGATGGAGCGATTATCAAAGCCAGCGTGGCCCACGCGTGGCGGCCGTGAAAGATGCCGATAAGCCAGCGCCCAAGAAGACCAAATCAGACGCGGCCAAGCCACAGAAATCAGGTCTGTCATTCACAGAAAAGCACCGGCTTGAAGAACTCCCAGATGAGATCGACAGGCTTACCGCGGAGATCGGCAAACTGGAGCAACTTCTTGCTGACCCGGATCTTTTCACGCGCGAACCCGTGAAATTCAAGAAAGCCACAGAGGCGCTTGTGGCGCGGCAACAGGCCTTGTCAGAGGCAGAAGACGAATGGTTGATGCTGGAAGAAAAAGCCGGCTAGAGTTACGTGAGCAACCAAGCAAGAAGTGTCCATGATGGTCCGCATTACGATGATTGTCGCGGCACTGACCACCCTGATCGCCTGTGACGCTGGCCCGATCCAAGGCACCCGCGATAGTGGGGTGAGCCGCCTTGAGGTGGGTATGAGCGTACAGCAGGTCAATGATATCATCGGCAACCCGGTGATGATCGGTGAGCCGGCGCAAATGACCGGCCTGCAATGCTATTCCTATCTCTATGATGAGGTCGTCGGGGCCAAATACGCACATTTGCGGTTTATCGATGAGGCGCTGGTGACAGCATCGGACAGGCACCGCAAACCATGTGACCCAGCCTAAGGCATCCGCAAGCCACCATCGAGGCGGATCGTCGTTCCGTTCAGGTAGTCACACTCCACAATGAACCGGGCAAGTGCCGCAAACTCTGCTGGATCACCCAGACGGGCAGGGTAGACAACATCGCGGGCCAGCCCGTCCATGATCTCCTCGCCAAGGCTTTCAAGCATAGGGGTGCGGAAAATTCCGGGCGCGATTGCCATCACGCGAATACCGGAACGGGCCAGATCGCGCGCCATGGGCAAGGATAGCCCCGCAATCCCTGCTTTGGATGCGGCATAGGCGGCTTGCCCCTTTTGGCCGTCAAAGGCGGCGACGGATGCGGTGTTAATGATGACACCACCATCAGCCATCTGTGCTGCGGCCAACCTTGCGATATTGAAGGTGCCCGCAAGATTGATGTCGAGGGTGCGTGAAAACAGGGCTTGATCATGGGGCCCGTCGCGCCCGAGTGTCTTGGCAGCTGTGGCAATGCCAGCACAATTCACCACAACATTCGGCGGTCCAGCGTGTGCAAGTCCAGCCGACACACTGGCCTCATCCGTGACGTCGACCTGCGCAAAGCCAGCACCGATTGTGGCTGCAAAATCTGCGCCCTTTGGATCACGATCAAAGATCGTAACGCGTGCGCCAGCCGCCACAAATGCGCGCGCCGTCGCGGCCCCCAGGCCAGAGGCGCCACCTGTGATGATCGCTTTGGCTGTCTCAATCTGCATGACCATGTTTTCCTATGTTCAAAAATACCTTCGGGGTGAGGCCGCAAGGCCGAGGGGCAGACAGCACCTTAAGACATTTGCTTTTCGGAAAGTTTCACCTGATCCCAAAGCGCATCCATTTCAGCAAGATCACTTTCGGCAGTAGATTTGCCTTGTGCAGCAAGCGCATCCTCAACCGCTTCAAACCGACGGGTGAACTTTGCATTTGCAGCACGCAGAGCGGCCTCGGGATCGATATCGAGATGGCGTGCGAGATTGGCCACCACGAACAGCAGGTCGCCGAACTCCTCGGTCACTTCGTCCTGAGAAAGGCTCTCGCGGGCTTCGACCAATTCGGCGGCCTCTTCGACAATCTTGTCGATCACATGGGTTGTATCGGGCCAATCAAATCCGACACGGGCCGCGCGCTTTTGCAGCTTCACAGCGCGGGTGAGTGCAGGCAGGCCGGTTGCGACACCATCAAGTGCACGGGTCTGGGCCTTGCTGGCCCGTTCGGCTGCTTTGATCTTTTCCCAATCACTGGTTTGCTGTGCGGCGGATTTGTCGCGCGATTCGTCTCCAAAGACATGCGGGTGCCGCGCAACCATCTTGTCGCTGATCGCTTTGACGACGCTCTCAAACGTGAAATGGCCGGCCTCTGACCCCATCTGGGTGTGGTAGACGGTTTGGAGCAGAAGATCGCCTAGCTCTCCTTCAAGCTCTGCCCAGTCGCTGCGGGCGATGGCATCGGCAACCTCATAGGCTTCTTCGATGGTGTAGGGGGCAATTGTCGCGAAATCTTGTTCGATATCCCAGGGGCAACCTGTTTCAGGGTCCCGCAAACGCCGCATGATCTCAAGCAAACGGGGCATCCCGCCATCTGGGTCGTGGATCAGGGGATCATCAGGCATTGCGCGCGGCCTCTTGTTGCGGTCAACTGCACTTTAAGCACACCCCAACCGGAGCGCCAGAGATGCCCGTCATCAACCGTATTGCCGACTATGCCGAGGATATGACCGCCTGGCGGCAACACCTGCATATGCATCCTGAGCTGCAGTTTGATTGTCATGAGACGGCGGCATTTGTGGTCGAACGCCTCAAAGAATTTGGCGTCGATGAAATCCACGAAGGACTGGCAACATCTGGTGTGGTTGCGATCATCAACGGGCGCGGGCCCGGCGGGACGGTCGGTTTGCGCGCAGACATGGATGCGCTGCCGATGGAAGAGACGACAGGGCTCGACTATGCCTCAAAGACCCCAGGCAAGATGCATGCTTGTGGTCACGACGGTCATACGGCCATGCTTTTGGGTGCAGCACGCTATCTTTCTGAAACACGGAACTTTTCTGGCCGCGTCGCGCTGATCTTTCAACCTGCTGAAGAAGGTGGTGGTGGCGCCGGTGTGATGGTCGATGAAGGTGTGCTGGAGCGTTTTAACATTGGCGAAGTCTATGCTTTGCACTGCGCACCCGGCGTGCCTGTTGGGGCGTTTTACACGACGCCTGGTCCAGTGATGGCTGCCGTCGATACGGTGCATATTCATGTCAAAGGCCGCGGCGGGCACGGTGCGTTCCCACATGAGACAGCAGACCCTATTGTGGCGGCTGTGGGGATGGTGAACGCGATCCAGACAATTGTCAGCCGGAACCACTTCGCCGAAGACGCTTTGGTCATATCTGTCACGCAAATTCACACAGGATCTGCGGAAAACATTATTCCTGAGACTGCCTATATCAACGCGACTGTGCGCACGTTTGATCCAAAGGTGCAAGAGATGGTGCAGCGTCGCCTGCAGGCCATCGTTGACGGGCATGCGGCCGCCTATGATGTGGAGGCTGTGCTTGATTATGAACTTGGCTATCCCGCGACCGTAAATGATCCGGCCAAGACAGCATTTGCAGTGGAGGTGGCCAAAGAAGTCTCTGCCGAGGTGCGCGATGATGCACGGCGCGAAATGGGGGCTGAGGACTTTTCCTTTATGTTGCGGGAGCGTCCAGGGGCGTATTTGTTCGTAGGGATTGGTGATGGTGCAACCTGGCATCATCCGGATTTTGACTTTGCCGATGAAGCGGCCCCTGCGGGCGCAAGTTTTTTTGCGCGGCTTGTCGAACGGGCCTTGCCTGTCAATGGATAATGCGGGTGCCTTCGGCGAGAGTTTTTGGGGGAGAAAGAAGAGGTTAGTGAGTGACACTCGATAAAGCGAAAGAGGCGATTGATCGGG
Source organism: uncultured Loktanella sp. (assembly GCA_964385035.1). Classification (GTDB taxonomy): domain Bacteria; phylum Pseudomonadota; class Alphaproteobacteria; order Rhodobacterales; family Rhodobacteraceae; genus Yoonia. The sequence continues at coordinate 13,158 of CAYLMZ010000035.1, read as the reverse complement.
CCTTTACGGCGTCCGATCGGCGCGGTTTGGCCTATGAGAATGCTTTTGGCGGGGCCACGTCTTTCTTGCGCCGCAACTACACCAAGGATCTTTCGGGGTATGATCTGGCCGTCACGGGCGTGCCGTTTGATCAGGCCGTCACCCACAGGCCCGGCACTCGTTTTGGTCCGCGCGCGATCCGAGAAGCATCAAGCTTGCAGCCCTACGATCCGCCCTATGGGTGGGACGGGTTTGATCCGCTGTCCGAGTTTGCCATCGCGGACTATGGCGATGTGGCCTTTGACTATGCGGACACGCGCAGTTTTCCGCGCCTTGTCGAGGCGCATATTGCCGGGATTTTGGGGCAGGGGTGCGGGACGATCACTTTGGGGGGTGATCACTTTATCACGTTGCCGATCCTGCGGGCTTATGCTGCGAAATACGGACCGATCTCGGTGGTCCAGTTTGATGCCCATTCCGACCTCTGGCCGGATGATGACATGGACCGGATCGATCACGGCACCTTCATGTATAAGGCGGTCAAGCTGGGGTTGGTCGATGTGACGCGTTCGGTCCAGATTGGCATTCGCACCGAGTGTGAGGATTATCTGGGGATGCCTTATATCGATGCGCGCACGTGTCACGAAAAAGGTGCCGCATGGGTGACTGAACAGATCAAGGCCCGTGTCGGGGATCATCCGACCTATGTCACTTTTGACATCGACGCGCTTGATCCCGCTTTTGCCCCCGGAACCGGCACTCCCGTTTGGGGCGGGCTTGCCACGTGGCAGGCGGCCGCGATCCTGCGCGATCTGGCGGGTATCAACCTTGTTGGCGGAGATGTGGTCGAGGTGTCACCTCCTTACGATACAACCGGAGCCACAGCGATTGCCGGGGCCCATGTGGCTATGGAGCTCTGCTGCCTCGCGCTTTGGAACAAAAGAGTTAAGTGATGCCTAACCAACCGATTTCAGGAAATGACCTGGCCCGTTTTTCCGGCCCGCAGACCTTTATGCGCTTGCCTGAGGCTGCAACGCCTGAAGGTTTGGATGTGGGCTTTATCGGGATTCCGATGGACATTGGCACAAGCTGGCGCTCTGGCACGCGGATGGGGCCCAAGCAGCTGCGCGAACAGTCCGCGATGATCCGGCCCTACAATATTCAGACCGGGGCCGCTCCATTTGACAAATTGCAATGTGCAGACCTTGGCGATGTGCCCATTAACACATTTTCTCTGAGTGACAGTATCCTCATTATTACAGAGACTTATGCGACACATCTCAAGCACGATTTCATCCCGATGACCTTGGGTGGGGATCATACTTTGACGCTGCCGGTGTTGCGTGCGGTGGCTGCAAAACATGGGCCTTTGGCGCTGGTGCATGTCGATGCCCATGCCGATGTGAATGACGAGATGTTTGGCGAACGCGAGACCCACGGGACCGTTTTCCGCCGCGCTTATGAGGAAGGGATTATCACCGCCGGTAAAGTGTTCCAGATCGGGTTGCGCGGAACAGGCTATACGGCTGATGACTTTACCGAAGCTGCTGGTTGGGGATTTCATCAATATCTTGCGCCAGAGTTGTGGCATCAGTCACTCACCCCGTTAGCGGCTGAAATCAAAGCGAAAATCGGCGATCAGCCTTGCTATATCACCTATGATATTGACAGTCTTGACCCGGCCTATGCCCCCGGCACAGGCACGCCTGAGATTGGCGGGCTGACGACGCCGCAGGCGATGGAGTTGATCCGCGGATTGCGGGGACTGAACATCGTGGGTTGCGATCTTGTGGAAGTGTCGCCGCCTTATGATCCGTCGGGCAATACCGCGCTGACAGGGGCGAATTTGATGTTCGAGATGCTGTCGATTTTGCCCGGGGTGCCCTATCGTTAGGCGTGCACTGTGCGTACACCGGCTGTACACAGGCCGTACACAGGCTGTGCACTGACCGTCTGCACAGATCATCAAGCAAGGGATAGCCGATGTTGACGCGGATACTGATTGTTACTTTTGTCGTTTTGGGCGCGTTCTGGCTCTATGTGCGCTTTGCGCCGAACGATCCGATGCGCTGGCACAAACTGGAACAAGCGACTGCGCCGGGTGACCGCACGGATCAGGGGGGCTTTGTGGCCGTGCGCCGGATCACGGCCCCTGCGGCAGAGGTTCTAGCCGCCGTGCAACAGGTGGCCGAGACGACCGAGCGCACCACGCTTTCCGCGGGCAGTGTTGACGAGGGCATGCTGACCTTCGTGACCCGTTCCCGGTTCTGGGGATTTCCTGATCATACGACCGTTGCTGTGCAGGGAGATCTTTTGGTCATCCACGGCCGGTTGCGGTTCGGGCAATCTGATCTGGGCGTGAACAAAGCCCGTGTCGAGCGCTGGCTTGCCGCACTTGTGCCCTTGACCGAACCTGTGTGATGGGCGACATCCCCATTCATGATTGCTGCTGAAAAAATCGCCACATTGATTGATCGCTTCCAGTTTCTGGAGGCGAAGATGGCTGATGGCAGTGCTGGCAGCGATATTGCCAAACTTGGCAAGGAATATGCCGACCTGCGCCCAGTCGTTGAGACAGTCACCGCCTACAAGGATTTGGTCCAGCAGATCGAAGAGGCCGAGGCGATGTTGGCTGATCCTGAGATGCGCGAATTGGCCGAAATGGAGTTGCCGGAGTTGCGCGCCCAGCTTGAAGCCTCAGAGCATGACGTGCAGTTGGCGTTGCTACCCAAAGATGCCGCCGACGCGCGCCCTGCATTGTTGGAAATTCGCCCCGGCACAGGGGGTGATGAGGCCTCGCTCTTTGCGGGTGATCTACTGCGCATGTATCAGCGCTATGCCGAAGGGCAGGGCTGGAAGTTCGAGATTTTGGAAGAAACCCAGACCGAATTGGGTGGCATCAAGGAAGTTGTCGCCCGCATCGCCGGTGACGGTGTCTTTGCCAAGATGAAGTATGAAAGCGGTGTCCACCGTGTCCAGCGTGTGCCCGAGACGGAAAGTGGCGGGCGTATCCATACCTCTGCCGCGACTGTCGCTGTCCTGCCAGAGGCCGAGGACGTCGATATCCATATTGATCCGTCTGATATCCGGATTGATACGATGCGCGCCTCAGGGTCTGGCGGTCAGCACGTGAACACAACGGATTCGGCTGTCCGGATTTTGCACGAACCCACCGGCATCATCGTTGTCAGTTCCGAAAAGTCCCAGCACCGCAATCGTGAGATTGCGATGCAGGTCTTGAAAACGCGCCTTTTCGATCTGGAGCGCCAACGGATTGACAGTGAACGTTCGGCTGACCGGAAGTCTCAGGTCGGATCGGGGGACCGCTCGGAACGGATCAGGACCTATAACTTTCCGCAAGGCCGTATGACGGATCACCGGATCAACCTGACGCTCTATTCGCTGGGGCAGGTGATGCAGGGTGATCTGGAAGAGGTTGTCAGCGCCTTACAGGCTGACGCCCAAGCCACGTTGCTTGCGGAGATGGGTGAGTAATGCTTGTCCGTGAGGCGTTGGCACTGGCCAATGCCATTTTGACTAACGCCAAAATTGACGGCGGCCCGCGTGATGCGCGCCGGATCATGGCGGCGACATTGGATGTGGCGCCGGATCGTCTGACACTTATGAGTGCGGATGCGTTAACGGAGGTGCAGGAAGCGGCCTTTTTGTCCTCGGTTGGGTTGCGTGCTGAGGGCCACCCTGTGTCGCATTTGGTCGGTGGGCGGATGTTCTATGATCGGTGGTTCATCGTGACACCCGATGTGCTGGATCCGCGTCCTGAGACGGAGACGTTGGTGTCAGAGGCTCTGTCGGTCCCATTCGCTGATGTTCTGGATTTGGGGACAGGCTCTGGCGCGATTGCGGTGACGCTATTGGCAGAGAGACCTGACAGTATCGGTGTGGCGACGGATGTGTCACCTTCGGCACTCGCAATTGCTGCCCGCAATGCGCGTGCATTGGATGTTGAAGACCGGTTGCATTTTGAAACATCAGATTGGTTTGCGGCTGTCGGTGGGACCTATGATCTGATCGTCTCGAACCCGCCCTATATCGCCGCAGACGAAATGGATGGATTGCAGCCTGAGGTTCGCTTTTATGAGCCGCGCATGGCGCTGACCGATGAAGCTGATGGGTTGTCAGCTTATCGCAAGATTATCGCCGGTGCCCCAGATCATTTGCGTGACGGTGGGCGGGTCCTTGTTGAAATTGGTCCGACCCAAGGCAGTGCTGTTGCCCAGATGATGTCAGCGGCCGGTTTGATTGATGTCAAAGTGATTCCTGACCTTGATGGCAGAGACCGCGTTGTCTGTGGCCAAAAGCCGTGAACTTGCAGGTTTTGTCGGCCAAATCCCCCAGTTTTCACCCCATTTCCGGATTTTGACTTGTCTTGCGTCCCGTCGCATGCTTAATCATACCCCATCGGCAGGGACGCGGCTCGCCACCGAACCCCCCTCCGATCAGTCGCCAAAACATCGTAAGGCCAAACAGAAACAGTGCGCAGGGTTTATGCGCGTATGGGCCGACGCAACGACAGCCAAAGGCTAATAAAAACTCATGAGATCATCGAAGTCACGGTCGCGGAATAAGAACCGCAATAACCGGCCCTCGGGCGGAAATATTATCAACCGCGTGTTTGATAGTTCTGGCCCTGACGGCAAGGTCCGCGGGACCCCGCAACAGATTATCGAAAAATACAATCAGCTTCATCGTGATGCCGTGCTGGCGGGCGACCGGGTTGATGCGGAAAACTTTGCCCAGCACGCAGAGCATTACACCCGGATGCTGGCCGAAGCCCAGCGCGAGGTCGATGCCAAGCGCGAAGAGCAGGAAAAGCAGAACCGCGAGCGGCAGGCAGAGCGCGATCGTGAGCGCCAAGAGCGTTTGAAAGCCCAAGAAGCTGCTGCAAATGATCCAGCAAACATGGATCAGCCCGATGTCGCCGATGCAGATGCCGGTGCGGACAGTGGCTTGGTTGAGACCCCCGAGGAAAAACCCAAGCGCGAGCGTCGTCCGCGTGGCCCGCGCAAGCCAAAGCCAGAGGCGCAAGCAGAGCCGCCCGTGACCGAAGGCCCCGCGCCGGAAGCTGCAGAATGAGAGAAAGCCCTTCGATTTCGAAGGGCTTTTTGCTTTGCGGGACTGGGAGCCTTCGGCGAGAGTTTTCTTGGAGAAAGAAGTTACTGGTTTTCGTCAAAGCAGCGGGCGAGCGCGCAGAACGCCTCAAGGTCAACTTGTTCGGCCCGTTCGGTCGGTTTGATCCCGGCCTCAGTCAGGATAGCTTCGATGTCGGGGTGCTGGGACTTCAGCGCTGATCGGAGCATTTTGCGTCGTTGATTGAACGCGGCTGCCACCAGTCTGTTCAGTGTCGCTGCATTGGCTGGAAAGCGCGGCTCGGAGAGTGCGGTCAGATGCACGACCGCTGAATTGACCTTGGGCGGGGGGCTGAAGGCCTCGGGGGGGAGTTCCAGAACGATTTTGGGATCGCTTCGCCATTGGGCGAGCAGGGCTAGGCGTCCGTAGGCCTTGCTGCCCGGTGTGGCTGTGATTCTCTGGGCCACTTCCTTTTGGAACATCAGTGTCAGACTTTGCCAGAATGGGGGCCATTCCGGTGGTGTCAGCCAGCGCACCAAAAGCTCGGTGCCCACGTTATAGGGCAGGTTGGCGGCCACTTTGATCGGCGGTGTCAAATGGCTGAGTGGGTTGATCGTCAGCGCATCGCCGTTGATCACCTCAAGCTGGCCGGGGTAGGCCGCAGCGATGTCTGCAAGCGCAGGCAGGCATCGTGGGTCTTTTTCGATGGCAAGGACCTTGCGTGCCCCTTCGGCCAGAAGGCCACGGGTCAGCCCGCCCGGACCCGGGCCCACTTCCAGCACATCTGATTGACTGACATCGCCTGCCAGCCGTGCGATCTTCGCTGTCAGATTGAGGTCGAGCAGAAAGTTCTGTCCCAGCGATTTTTTCGCAGCCAGCCCGTGGGTTGCAATCACATCGCGCAATGGGGGTAGGGTGTCGATCCCGCTCATGGCTGCGCCGCGCGCGTTGCGGCCATGCTTGCGGCCATACGGATCGCCGCGATCATGGAAGTAGCGTCTGCCTTTCCTTGTCCTGCGATGTCAAAGGCGGTTCCATGGTCAGGCGATGTGCGGATGAATGGCAGGCCCAATGTCACATTGACGCCCCCCGAAAAATCGAGCGTCTTGATCGGGATCAGCGCTTGATCGTGATACATGCAGATCGCCACATCGTAACGCGCCCGTGCGCCTGCGTGGAACATCGTGTCCGCCGACAGCGGCCCTGTGATATCAAAGCCTTCGCTGCGTAAGGCATTGAGCACGGGTGTGATCATTTCTTGTTCTTCGTCACCCATTTTGCCGTCTTCGCCCGCATGCGGATTGAGCCCCGCCACAGCGATGCGCGGCTGTTGCAGACCGAAGTCTTGTCTGAGAGCGTGCGCCGTGATCAGGATCGTGTCTGTCAAAAGGCTGGCGCTCAGCTGGGATGGAACCGCGTTCAGCGGAATGTGGATGGTTGTTGGCACGACCCGCAGCGCCTCACAGGCCAGCATCATGACAACACGGCCAACATCTGCCAGTGCCGCGAGGTATTCGGTATGCCCCGGATAGGCGAACTGTGCCCCATCAATGAGTGCCGCTTTGTGTATGGGGGCTGTGCACAGGGCCTCCGCCTGACCTTGGCGCACAAGATCGACCCCATCAGAGATGGCTGCGATTACACCCGGCGCGTGGGCCGGATTGGCCTTGCCCGGTGTCGCCTCACTGCCAAAGTCGCGGGCCAGTACTGTCAGTTTACCCCGGCGATGATCAGACGGATCATCAGTGGCATGAAAGGCCGTGTCCTTGGGCAGGTGCTGTGGATCACCGATCCAAAGCAGGGGGATTTCCTCCCCCACTGCCGCCCAAGCCTTCGCTGCGATTTCAGGGCCGATGCCTGCGGGCTCTCCGCAACTGATGGCGATGGGTTTCATCAGGGGCGGATGTCGGCTGCCGCGCGTAGGTCTTCGACCAAAGCATCGGCCAATGCACCCAGCCGCTGGCTCCGGATCTGGTTGCTGACGCTGTTTCTGTTCAGCGTGTCATCGCCTGCCTGATTGCGCGCGCACAGCATCAAAAAGACCAGTGTTTCTCCGTTGTTGGCGGTCAGTGATGTTGAGATTTCACCCGGATCGAGCTGCGCCAATTCCAAAGCAACATCTGCGGGGATGTCAGACGGTGCCAAGGCTTGCCGTTGAAGGGTGCCATCGGGCTGGCCTTGTGCGATGCCGTAAAGATCATCGCAAACATCGACTTGTGCCGCCAGATCAGCCGCCGCTGCCTGTGCTGTCGCTGTTTGCCCACCGGTAATCGCATAGGTCGCATAGTCGATACTAACCGGTGCAGGAAGGGCGCGTCGCGCCTCGCGTTGTCCCCGCTTTTGGAACAGTGCGATGCCGTTGGGGATCTCAATCGGCTCTGTGACCTGACCGGGTGCGAGATCAAGCAAGGTGCTGGCAATTTGTGGTGGGTAGTTGCTTGCCGGAACCCAGTCGATCCGCCCGCCGTTTTCACGCGATGGCAGGGCAGAGGCCTGACTGGCCGCCCGTGAGAATTCGTCAAAACTGCGGATTTGCGCAATGCGCCCGGCAACTTCGCGGGCGCGTGCGGCGTTTTCTGGTGTGACCGGAATGATGATTTCCGAGAGCAAAAGCTCAATCTGTGTGGGCTGGCCGCTGCGTTGCGCCAACGCCCGGTCGATATCTGCCTCTGTCACGGTGACCTCGCTGTTAAAGCGACGTCGGACGAAATCGCGCCAAAGCGCCCCCGTCGCAACAAAATCCCTCAAGGTTTCTGGTTGAATGCCGCGCGCTGCGAGGACGCGTTCAAACTCTGCCAGGGTCAGATTGGCCCGTCCAGCAAAGGCTTCGAGTTCTGCTTGCAGCGCGTCCGCTGGCAGGCGCAATCCGAAACGCGCCATTTCCTGCTGCTTGAGCCGGTCTTCGATCAGCCCGTCGCGCGCTTGTTTGCGCAGGTCACCGGCGGTGTTGAATGCGTCCAGCAATAGCTGGCGTTGTGACAACTCAAAGCTGGTGATGGCCCGTTCGTTCACCGTGATCACGGGCGTAGTTGCACCTTGCGCCTGTCCTGTTGCCGGCGTCACGAAGGCCAAGCCCATTGTCAGGACCGCTGCCAAGACCTTTACCTTTACCATCTTTCTACCCAACCCTGTCTTCGTCAGTTTGCACATCCTGTTGTCAGCCCGCCTGCAGCGCGGCCTGTCGAAAAGCCACCGATGCTGCCGCTGATCCCGAATGTTGTCGTTGGCTCAAGTGTATCCGAGGACGCAAAGCTGCGCGAGGCCGAAACGTCGATGGTCACGCATTCGTTGCGCCATGTCAGCCCCAGCCCTGCGCTGACCGGCCTGTCGGCCGCGATGTCATAGCGCGCATCAAGATCAAGCGCCCAAGTGTCGCTGAGCACAAAGCCTGAATCGACCGTCCACTCCGAGATCGTATCAGGTCGGTCCTCGGCCGGGTCTGACCCTTGCCAGATATAGTTGGCCCCCAAAGTGATCCAGTCATTGCGCCAACTCACCCTGCTGTCGGCAACATTCAAGCCATCATCTGCATCCCACAGGCTGCGCGCATCCAGAAAAAAGCCGCCCGGGACGCTGATCTGTCCCGCGATCAACCAGTCTGACCGGCTTCCGTCCAAGCCCGAGGAGGCCGAAAACCCGTCATTGCTTTGTTGTTGTAACACTCGCCCGATGCTGATGGATGTGTCGAGGCCGTCTGTGCCGAACCGGCTCCAAGTCAGCCCAGCTGCCAGTTGCGTCCCTTCCTGGACCGTGTCCTCGCCTGCAAACCGTGACAGCGCCAATAGATTGGCCCGGTCCAGTTCGGTCCGCAGACTGTCTTCGTTGGGTGGGGTGCCGCCATAGCTTTGTGCCCACGCCAGTTGCACCACCGGTTCAAGGAGTTGTAACGCCCCGTCGCTTTCGATTTGCCGCAAGGGCCAGCGCAGCTGCAATTGTGCCGACGGTACGAACCTTAAATCCGTTTGTGGAAAGGCTACATCGTCGCTGACCGAAAACAGGTCTGCCCGCGCGCCCAGTTCGATTTGTCCCAAGACACCAAATGGCAACAGCGCATCTTTTTGCCACCCCCCGTATCCGCCCAGACGCAGCACATCGCGCCCGAGTTCCCCGTCGGTGCTTGTGGTCCGGTAGGCCGTATCCACACTGAGGTCATAGAGCAATGCGCCGCCCCAAAGCCCTGTCATGCGTCCGCTTTGGGTGATGTCTGCAACAACGGGGGGCAAGCTGTCGCGTGGCTCGTCATCACGGAGCGATTCGTAGAAAGTCAGGCGCGCCTGCGAAAGCGTCCCGTCCTGCACCCGTGTCAGGCTGACCGCACTATCCAGCCGGTCCTTGCTGGAATAGCCGTAAGCGCTGAGATACCCTGCATCGCTGGTTGTTTCGATGTCGAAGCGCAGGTCGTAGCCGTTTTGCAGCGCAAATTCCCCGTCCGCAAAGAGATAGGCCCGTCTGCCGTCAAAGAGCGTATCCTCACTGACGGCACCTTCAATGCTCAGGTCTCCGTTCACAAAGGCCTGTCGATAGCGCAGTTCGAGCGTGCGGGTTTCGGGTGAAGTGTAAGGGGTGACCGTCAGGTCGCGGCTTTCGCCCAGCGTAAAGAAATAAGGCAGCTTGATGCCAAAGCCCAACCGGTTGGTGTTGCGCTGCTCGGGGATGAGCAACCCGGTGGATCGGTCAAGCGAAGGGTCCGGCAAGCGCATCCGCGGCAGCCACATCAGCGGAACGCCCCGCACGCGAAAGCTCGCGTTTTCAAAATATAGCTGCCGTTCGACATCGTCATGCACCACGCGTTCGGCCCTGATTTCCCACAAGGGCGGTTCGTCGCCGCAAACCCGGCATGATGTGGCAGAGGTTTTGTAGAGTTGCGAATACCGCCCGTCTTGTCTGTCAATCTGGTTGGCCGCCAGTTGTAGCTGTTGATCCAGCACGATCCGCGCGCCTTGCAGGATGCCGTTCTCAAGCTGTGGGTCCAGCGTGGCGCTGCTTGCCGTCAAGAGTGTGCCGTCAGCTGTTTGGATGACAATAGGTCCTTCGATTTGCAGGGTGTCGCTAGCCCGGTCATAGATGATCGTCGTCGCTTGCAGGCGCGATCCTGCAAAGAACGCTTCGACATTGCCCTGAGCGACCAACTGGTCGTCCACGGTCAGTGTCACACTATCGGCGATCAGACTGGCTGCCCCCTGTGCATGCACCAACGCCGGAAAAAGGGTTGCAAAGAGAAAGGCCAAGATTCGCATCAGCCGTCCTCATTGTGCAAAAGAACGCCCAAGGACAGCCCAATGGCTGCCAGTGGCGGCGCCCATGCCGCGAGCATCGCGGGCAACTGCCCGTTTTCGCCCAATACAAGTGCGAAGTTGCGGATAAAGTAGACGAGGAAAGCAAGGATGATCGCAAATAGGACCATCAACCCCGTTCGCCCGCCGCGTTGATGGCGCAGCGTAAAGCTTGCCCCGATCAGCACCATCGCGAGCAGAAAGACTGGCAGGGCGACTTCGCTGTGAAACCAGACAAGGTGCCGTTGCGCCGAAAAGCCTGCCGTCTCAAGCCGCTCAATAAAGGCTGGCAATTCCCAGATCGGGATCGAGGAGGGGGTTCCGAAACTGTCTCTGATTTCTTCGATCGTCAGGGTTGATGGGATGGTCAGGGAGGGTGAGATCACCGCCGCGTTTTCGGGAATTGTGGTGTCGGCTATGGGCCATATCTTTGCCTCGGTCAGAGACCAGACGCCCGGCAGGAGAGTGGCGGTCCGGCCCTCGATCCGGCGTTCGGGCGTGCCGTCCGGCGCGTAGCTGAGAAAGGTCACATCCCTGAGCACAGTGCCATCGAGGTTCGCGCTTTGCGCTCTGATCACGGTTTGCCCATCGTTGCCACCCTGACGTAGCCAAAGCCCGTTTGATCCGATGGCCAGAACAGAGCTATTGCCACGTAGCGCATCCATCCTTGCTTCGGATTGTTTGGACGTGCTGGCCACGATGGGATTAAAGACCGCGACACAGATCAGCCCGATCCCCAAAGCGACAAAAACCGGCGCGATTAGGGCGTGCAAGGCTGATCGGCCCGCTGCCCGCGTCACGACCATTTCTGATGACCGCGCGAGGCTGAGAAACAGGGCAATACTGGCAAGGATCATGATCAGGGGAATGATCCTGTAGACGGCCTCTGGCACATTCAGCAACGTCAGCGCCAGCAACTGCCCGAAACTGGCGTCATCACCGCCAAACCGCCGCAGTTGATCGACCAGATCAATGAACAGGATGATCAGAAAGAAGATCCCGGCGATCCCGGCGAATGTCGCAAGAAAGCGACGCGCAAAGTAGCGGTGCAGGATCATCATGGTTCAACCGCTGATGGTTTGCGCTTGAAAAGCGATGGTTTGCTAGACCAGACCAAGAGCGCCCAGACAATGATCAGGCCGATGACGCTTGGCAGGTAAGTTGCGAACCAAAGTGTCGGATCGCTGCGGGCCGTGTTCAGGCCTATGGATTCAAACGCTTTGACCAGGATGATCAGAAAGATCGCCCCGACAATCTGTTTCCAGACCCCGAAACGGCTGTAACCTCCGACCATGAGCGCTGCAAATCCCAATAAAGCTGCCACGGTGGCCAAAAGCGATTGGCTGAACCTGTCATGGCCGCGTGAAATCAGTTCCGCCGCACTGCGCCGGGTTTCTTCCATGATCTGCGGTGTCGGGTTTAAAAGTTCCATCGTGCTTAGATGGCTGTCGCGTCGGCGGGTGTTGCTTGGCAGTTCGATCAGGTTGCCGATGTTGTAGGCGAAGTCGTCAAACCGTGTTGTAAAGAGGCGCCTGTCTTGCTTGCGCAATGTCTGCACCATCCCCCCTTGCATCACCAATTGGGTTTCACCGCCGTCACGGATCAGGAACGCACGGCTTGCAGTATAGGTCACTTCTTCGGTTTCACTGCGGGCGTCAGATAAGAAAATATCCTGCAATTCGCCATCGGGAGAGATTGCCCTGATATAAAAGGTGACGCCGTTGATAGGTTCGATGAATTGACCTTCGGTCAGCAGTCGCGCCGAGATGTTTTGTGCGATCTCGGCCTGACGCTCTGACAGGCGCGCGGCACTCAGTGGCACCAGCACATGCATCAAGAGCGTCATCATCGCCGCAACGATTAATCCAAAATAGAGCACCGGACGTGCCAGTCTGAAGGGCGAATACCCTGTGGCTTGCACCACTGTCAGTTCTGATTCTGTGCTCATACGGTTGGTGACGTAAACAGCTGCTGCAAAGGCGGCCAGTGGCAAGGCGATCCGGATGACCCCCGGCAATGAAAGTGCTGTGAATTCCAGAAAGACGCCCGCCGATTGTCCGTCGGCAATCAACTGGTCAAACAGCACTACCGCTCTGTTGATCCAGTAGATCAGGATCAGCACAAGGCTGAAGAACCCAAACAGCACCATCAGCTGGGACAGCATATATCTGTCAAATCGTGCCAAGCCCTTGGTTCCTTTGGTGTCAATCGTTGTCGCAAACTAGCCCAAGCCTGCGGCGGATTGAACTGCTATCTGGTCTTTGCCAGATCACAGCGCTAGCTTTGTGCCAACGCCATTCTTCTCACCGCAAAGGAGCACCCATGACCACCCCTGCAGAAATCGCCTTTCACGATGTTGATCTTGATCAGATCGCAACAAGCAAAGGGGTGATCGTCGTGTTCGTTGGTGCGGATGGCAAGCTGGACAATGGGGCCCGCAAGGTCAGCACCCTTGGCCGCAAGTCACTGACCCGTTTTGTCGAGACCGAGGCCTTTGAGAAAATGGCTGCGGGTGATCTTAAGTTGATGGCCTATCCTGCCGGACTGGAAGCGGATGCGGTGGCTGTGGTCAAACTGGAGCGCCGGCCCACGGTTGAACAGGCCCGCAAGGCGGGTGCCCAGATTGCAAAGGTCCGTGGTGCGGGCGATTTGCTGGTCTTGGCCGGCACGGTCCAGCGCGCCGAAGATATCGCATTGGGTCTGGCATTGCGTGATTACACGTTCGATGCTCACAAGAGTGCCGATCCAAAGTCCAAGGGCAAAGTCGTCTTTATGGTGTCCAAGCCCGAGGCAGTGGCCAAAGCCGCAGCACCTTTGG
>CAYLMZ010000034.1:0-20241 GCA_964385035.1 uncultured Loktanella sp. | reverse complement strand
GTTGGCAAGATCGAAGAGAAAATGGGCATCCACGGCAACTCGACCTGCGTGATGAACTATGACGAAGCCACCGGCTATCTGGTGGGTGAAGCGCACAAAGGTATGCGCGCGATGTTCACAATGATGAACGAAGCGCGTCTTGGCGTGGGCTTGCAAGGCTACGCACAAGCCGAGAGCGCCTATCAAAACGCTGTCGCTTACGCCAATGACCGCCTGCAAGGGCGTGACGTCACGGGGGCCAAAAACCCCGATGGCCCCGCCGATCCGCTAATCGTCCACCCGGACATCCGTCGGAACCTGATGGATCAGAAGTCATTTGTCGAAGGGGCACGCGCTTTTACCTATTGGGGCGCAATGTTGATCGATCAGGCGCACAAGAAAAACGATGCAGACGCGGACGGCCTGATTTCTCTGATGACACCGGTCATCAAAGGCTTTTTGACTGACAAGGGCTTTGAATACGCCACAGCAGCGCAACAGGTCTATGGCGGGCACGGCTACATCGAAGAATGGGGCATGTCCCAATATGCCCGCGACGCGCGGATTGCGATGATTTACGAGGGTGCCAACGGCATTCAGGCACTTGACCTCGTGGGCCGGAAACTGGCGCAAGACGGTGGCAAGCATGTCATGGCCTTCTTCGAGATGATCAAAACCTTCATCAAAGAGAATGAGGGCAACGAGGCGCTGAAAAAGGACTTCCTTGATCCGCTGAAAGCAGCATCGAAGGATTTGCAGGCCGCTGGCATGTATTTCATGCAAAACGGCATGAAGAACCCGAACAATGCGCTCTCTGGCTCCTATGACTTCATGCACATGATGGGTCACGTCTGTCTTGGCCTGATGTGGGCGCGGATGGCGAAAGCGGCGATGGAAGCCTTGGAAGGTGGTGCAACTGACACCGAATTCTACGAAACCAAAATCGCGACCGGCCGTTACTATATGGCCCGCCAACTGCCCGCGACCTCCATGCATCTGGCACGGATCAACACAGGCGCAGACACCGTCATGGCACTGGAAGCAGCAAACTTCTAAGGTTCCGAAACAAGCCACGCGGCGCGTAAGACTTTCAAACGCGCCGCGTGTGATACCCCTCGGAGCCTCCGGCGGGAGTTTTTGGGCCAAGATGAAGGTGGGAGCTCCACCCCGGCCTTGAAACAAGAACCGGGGCTTCACCTTGGACGTCGAGTCGCTCTCCAGCTATTGGCGCCAAAAGAGGGTCGGCCAGAAGGGTTAATGTTTCGCTAACGCGGATCGGCTCCTCTTCATCTTGGCCAAAAAACTCAATTCCGGCCCGAAGCCACCGGGCCATCGTTCTGGGAGGAGCGCAACAGATGAAACTGCATTGCTTCGGCGAAAGCGGGAACGCCTATAAGGCCGCACTCACGCTGACACTTGCCGAACAGCCTTGGGAGGTTGCATTTGTTGACTTCTTTCATGGGGCGACACGCTCACCGGAATTTCGCGCCTTGAACGTCATGGGTGAAGTTCCCGTTCTTGAAGATGGCGACCTTGTCCTGACGCAATCAGGTGTGATCCAAGATTACATCAGCTCAAAGTCAGGCAAACTGGGCGGCAAGTCCGCTGCTGAACGGCGTGAAGTCTTGCGCTGGATGTTTTTTGACAATCACAAGGTTTCTGGCGTCGCAGGGTCACTGCGTTTCAACATGAACTTCTTGCCAGAGGCGAAACGCAACGCAGCCGTGAATGACTTCATGAAGATGCGTCTGGCATCTGCCCTCAACGTCATCGACACGCATCTGACAGATCGCGACTGGCTCGCATCCGGCGAGATGACGATCGCCGACATCGCCTGCTGTGGCTATCTGTTCTATCCCGAAGACTTCACCTTCGACCGACAAGACTATCCCAACATCGACCGTTGGCTTGATGCAATTGCAGCAACGCCAGGTTGGCAACACCCTTATGACATGATGCCGCGCGCCTTGGGCGCAGCGGGTTAACCGGAGGAAATAATGACCGAAGCCTATATCTATGATGCCGTCCGCACACCACGCGGCAAAGGCCGCAAGGACGGCAGCCTGCACGAGGTAAACTCTGCGCGTTTGTCGGCAGGCGTGCTCAACAACCTTAAAGAGCGCAACGGCCTTGAAGGCCACGCTGTTGAAGATGTGATCTGGGGCAATGTTACTCAGGTCGGCGAACAGGGCGGCTGTCTTGCACGTACCGCCGTCCTTGCATCCGATCTTGACCAATCCATCCCGGGGCTGGCCATCAACCGTTTCTGCGCCTCTGGCATGGAAGCTGTGAACCTCGCCGCAAACCAAGTGAAAGGTGGTGCAGGCGGTGCCTATATCGCAGGTGGCGTAGAAATGATGGGCCGTGTGGCCATGGGCTCTGATGGTGCGGCAATCGCCGTGGACCCGTCCATTGCAATGGAAACCTATTTCGTGCCTCAAGGCATCTCGGCTGACATCATCGCGACCGAGTATGGCTTTAGCCGCGATGATGCCGATCAGCTCGCTATGGAAAGCCAGAAGCGCGCGAAAGCCGCTTGGGATGACAACCGGTTTGCCAAATCCATTGTTGCGGTGAATGACATCAACGGTCTGCCGATCCTTGAGCATGACGAGTACATGCGCCCCGAAACGAACATGCAGACCTTGGGGTCTTTGAACCCTGCGTTTCAGGCCATGGGCGAGGTCATGCCCGGCTTCGACAAGGTTGCGCTGATGAAGTACCCGCATCTGGAAAAGATCAATCACATCCACCACGCTGGCAATTCGTCGGGTATCGTAGACGGGTCTGCGGGATTGCTGATTGGCTCCAAGGAATGGGGCGAGGCCCATGGGTTGAAACCACGCGCGCGGATCAAAGCCACGGCCAAGATCGGCACCGACCCGACAATCATGCTGACAGGGCCTGTCCCCGTGACAGAGAAAATCCTTGCCGACAGCGGTATGTCGATCAGCGACATTGACCTTTTTGAGGTGAACGAAGCCTTCGCGTCCGTCGTTTTGCGCTTCATGCAGGCCTTTGATGTTGACGACAGCGTGGTCAACGTAAACGGTGGCTCAATCGCGATGGGACATCCTCTGGGTGCAACCGGTGCTATTATCATCGGGACGCTGCTGGATGAGCTCGAACGTACCGGAAAAGGCACAGGTCTCGCGACGCTCTGCATCGCGTCGGGGATGGGTGCTGCGACCATAATTGAACGGGTATGATGATGGCAGAAGGCACAAAGTTCAGAGCACAGGATATCTCGGAAGCAATTCTCGAGATTACGGGCGATGCCCTTTTGTCTCAGGACTTTGACGCCTTCTTCGCCGTTTTTCATGTGCCGCAATATATGGCCACCATGGCGGGTCCGATCTTTATGGAAACGCGCGCAGATATGGAGCGCGCCTTTGCTGAAATGAGCCGCTACTTCAAAGAAGCTGGCATCACAAAGCTTGACCGTGAGATCACAGAGTCCCGCTACGTCAATGAAAACAAGATCGAGTCCACACACGTCGCCACGACCTATCGTGGCAATGAAGTGGTCAAGGGCCCCTATCCTGTCTTCTCTGTCATCGAATGGATCGATGGCACATGGAAAGTCACAGGAAGCGAATACGTCCTTGAGCCGGACTGTGATCAAGCAATCGCACTAGCGCGCGCTGACGCATCGGCACGCGTAGCAGAAGAATAGATATATCGACGGTCAGCCTGACAAAGCTGTCCCGGAGGAAGGAAAAGAATATGACCGACTTTACAATGAGCATAGACGCAGACGGCGTCGCAACAATCGTCTGGGATACCGTTGGTAAATCCATGAATGTCATGACCCTTGAGGCATGGGATGACCTTGAGGTGTTGGTCGATCAGGTCCTGTCGGACGAGGCTATCAAGGGTGCCATCATTACATCCGGCAAGCCCGGCAGCTTTGCTGGCGGTATGGACCTCAATGTCATTGCCAAGATGAAAGAAATGGCAGGCGACAACCCTGCCAAGGGGCTGTTCGACGGGATCATGAACGCCCACCGCATCATGCGCAAAATTGAACGTGCTGGCATGGACCCCAAGACAAACAAGGGCGGCAAGCCAATTGCAGCGGCCCTGCCCGGCACGGCTCTTGGCATTGGTCTGGAAATTCCGCTGTCCTGCCACCGTATTTTCGTGGCCGATAACCCAAAAGCCAAAATCGGCTTGCCAGAAATCCTTGTGGGCATCTTCCCAGGTGCTGGCGGCACAACACGTCTGAGCCGCAAACTGGGTGCGATGGGCGCATCCCCCTTGTTGCTAGAAGGGAAATTGAACGATCCCAAGAAAGCCAAGGCCGCTGGTGTCGTAGATGAGGTTGTCCCTGCCGATGAACTGCTGTCTGCCGCAAAGGCTTGGGTTCTGTCCGAGCCAAATATCGTCAAACCATGGGACGAAAAGGGCTATAAAATGCCCGGTGGCGCCCCTTACCATCCCGCTGGCTTCATGACCTTTGTGGGTGCATCCGCGATGGTCAACGGCAAGACCCAAGGTGTCTATCCGGCTGCGAAAGCACTTCTGTCATCTGTTTATGAGGGTGCGTTGGTGCCGTTCGACACAGCCCTCAAGATCGAGGCGCGCTGGTTCACGAATGTTCTCATGAACCCTTCATCATCGAACATGATCCGCAGCCTCTTCATCAACAAAGAAGCGCTCGAGAAAGGCGCCAACCGCCCTGCGGTCGATGACCAGAAAGTCCAGAAGGTCGGCGTGATCGGTGCTGGCATGATGGGTGCAGGTATCGCGCTGGTATCAGCACTTGCGGGCATCGAAGTTGTCCTGATCGACAACACCCAAGAGGCGGCAGATCGCGGCAAGTCCTATACCACGGCCCACCTCGACAAAGGCATGGCCCGCAAGAAGGTCACGCAGGAAAAGAAGGACGCTGTTCTGGGTCTCATCAACGCCACGACGGACTATAATGCACTCGCCGGATGCGATCTGATCGTTGAAGCGGTCTTCGAGGACGTCGGCGTCAAAGCGGAAGTGACGCAAAGGGTTCAGGCGGTCACTGGCGCAGACTGCGTGTTTGCGACAAACACCTCGACGTTGCCGATCACCGAATTGGCCAAAGCCTCTGCCGATCCGGAGAAATTCATCGGCATCCACTTCTTCTCGCCCGTCGACAAGATGCTGCTGGTCGAAATCATCAAAGGCAAAGAAACAGGCGACGTCGCTGTCGCCAAAGCGCTCGACTATGTCCGCCAGATCAAGAAAACGCCAATCGTCGTCAATGACGAACGGTTCTTCTATGCGAACCGCTGCATCATTCCCTACATCAACGAAGGCATTCGAATGGTGAAAGAAGGGGTAGAGCCTGCGCTGATCGAAAACGCCGCTAAACTTGTCGGCATGCCGCTTGGGCCGCTGCAACTGACTGATGAGACGTCCATCGACCTTGGTGTGAAGATCGCCAAAGCAACAAAGGCGGCCATGGGCGATGCTTATCCGAACGAAGCTGTGGACGAGGTGCTGTTCTGGATGTTCGAACAGGAACGACTGGGCCGCAAATCCAACGCAGGTTTTTATGGCTATGACGAGAAGGGCAAGCGCCAAGGCCTTTGGGAAGGGCTCGCCGCGCAATACCCGACAGCCGACGAACAGCCTGACCTGATCGAAGTGCAGCACCGCCTGCTCTTTGCCCAGGTGCTAGAGGCCGTGCGGGCGCTGGAAGAGGATGTTCTCGAAGACATCCGCGAAGGCGACGTTGGTGCAATCCTTGGTTGGGGCTTTGCGCCTTGGTCCGGCGGCCCATTCAGCTGGCTGGACATGATCGGTGCCGCTTATGCGGCAGAGCGTTGTGACCAGCTGACCGAGAAATTCGGCGAACGGTTCGCAACGCCCGCGCTGCTGCGTGAGATGGCCGAGAAAGGTCAGGATTTCTACGGACGTTTTGGTCCACAAGCGAAAGCTGCATAAGCACAGAAAAGGGCGCTCAACACAGGGCGCCCTTTTTCATTCAGGCCGATAGCCAAATTGCGCGATATCCTCAGCTGCGATTTCGGCAATGATCTCAATATCTTCATCTGCATAATACATCCGCCAGTCTTCTGCACGGTTTGACCGGTTGAGATGCGGGACAGTTAGCTCAAACCCTAAGTAATCCCAGAGTGCCGCCAAATCTGAAGGCACCTCTAGCCGCGCGAAGAGATCACATTGCAGCTGGCCTTCAGCACGTGTCACGTAGGATCTTGCCGGACTGACACGGCATGCCGACTGGATCAACGGATCGCGAATAAACTGCGGAAACTCCAGCGCTTTGGCGCGCGTAACAGCAGGATGGACGAAATTGCGATCCTGTAGCCAATGGTAGTAGCTGACCATCCAGTCCCAAGGATTTCGTACCAGCGTTACGACAAAGAAGTCAGGCGGAATAAGCGCACCAACGTCACACAACTTGCTGTGTTTCCAAAGGCGACCTGGGGTTTCGACCTCGGCAAGCCGGCCCTTACGGCGTTTTGCTTTGGGGCTATCGCCGATGAGGATGTCATCTGCTGCGGCACGGTCATCGTAAGCATGCGCAAAGCTGGTGCCCCCAGTCTTTGGAATGTGCACAAACGCAAACCTTCGCTTGGGAGAGATGATCACAAGTCACTCCGAAAAGCCACGATCGCACCCGAAGCAATGATCAACACCATGCCAAACATCCCCAAGGCTGGCACGGCTTGCCCCCAAAGATACCACGCCCAGCCGCTCGCGAAGATCAGCAGGGAATACTCAAAAACGGCCACTGAACTGGCCTCTCCGATTTGATAGCCACGAAAGATACAGACAATGCCGATGACAGCACCGACTGCCTGTAAGGCTAGCCAGAACAGCATCTCGGCGTCCAAAGGCATCCATCCACGGGCCGAAAACCCGTCAGCACCTGACCCGGTTCCGGGAAAGACAATGCACCCAACGGCGCCAGCGATCCCGAGTGCAACAAAAAATCCGGCTGACAAGGAAACGGTGCTTTCACCTTCACACCATGCGCGGGTCGCCACCGCACCAATGGCATAAAACAGACCCGCGAAGATGGGCAGAAAGCTGACAAGGCTCAGGTTGTCCGGATCTGGCCCGATCACCAACAATGCCCCGAGAAACCCCAAAAGGATGGCACCGCCGCGAATGGGGCCAATCGGCTTGTTTTGAAAGGCTGCACCGATCAATGCGACAAACAAAGGCGCTGTAAAAAAGCCCGCGACCACAACACCGATTGGCATGATCGCCAGACAGCCAAAGTAGATCAAAAGCGCGATCGCCTGCACTGCACTGCGCCCCGCGACAGGACGCCACCGACGCGGCGTCAGCCGCCCCAAACCGATCCATGCTGCCACGCCCAGAATGCTCATGACCATCAGGCTACGGACCAAGTGAAATTGCCACAGCGAGCTGTCTTGGGTCACATAACGGACGAGGTTGTCCGACAGGCCCAGCGTTGCCATCCCCAGCAGGATCGACAGGGCTGCCTGACCGGACGCTACATCGTTTCGCATGAATGATCTTCTCTCACCACAATTTCGCCTTCCAAACTGGACATTCTGCCGCAATACTCAAGCGTCAATGCGACGTAACTAGTGGGAGGACGACATGGGCTGGATGCGCGATGAAACGGGGCTGGGAAAACGGCCCGCAAATTTTGTACCTCTGACACCGCTGTCGCATCTGCAAAGGGCAGCGATCATTTTTGCTGACCGCGAAGCACTCATCTATGGCAAGACCCGACTGAGCTATGCCCGCTACTACCGTCGGGTCTCGCGGCTGGCATCGGCGCTAAGCAAAGTTGGTGTGAAACCCGGTGATGTTGTCGCAACGCTCTTGCCCAATGTTCCCGCGCAGTCAGAGGCCGCATTCGGCGTGCCTGCCTGCGGTGCCGTCCTCAACACGATCAATACCCGCCTCGACGTAGATACGGTGGCCTATATCTTCGACCATGGTGAAGCAAAGGTCGCACTCGTCGACAGCCAGTTCCTCCCGCTTGCTATGTCGGCGATCGAGTTGATGGAAGGCGAGCCTCCACTGATCATCGAGGTGCCGGACGATCAGGCCGGCGTGCACGGGATCGGAGAACAGCAAGACTACGAAGACTTTCTGGCGACCGGTGACCCCGAATTCGCCTGGATCCTGCCGGAAGACGAATGGGAAAGCCTCGCACTGAACTACACCTCTGGCACGACGGGACGGCCGAAAGGCGTCGTTTATCACCATCGCGGCGCGTATCTGATGACCATGGGCACACCGATCAGCTGGGAGCTGCCGCTTTTCCCGCGCTACCTGCAGATCGTGCCCTTGTTTCATTGCAACGGCTGGAACCATACGTGGATGATGCCAGCGCTGGGTGGAACGGTCGTGTGCTGTCGCGACATCACGCCCAAAGCGATCTATGAGGCGATTGGCAACGAAGGTGTGACACATTTTGGCGGTGCCCCGATCGTCCTCAACATGATTGTCAATGCAGATGAGGCTGACAGGAAGGCCTTTGACCACACGGTCGAGGTTTTCACTGCCGGTGCCCCTCCTGCCCCCGCCACTCTGGAGGCCATTGGAAAACTGGGCTTCAACATCAAGCAAGTCTACGGGCTGACCGAAACCTATGGCCATGTCACCGAATGCATCTGGGATGCAGGTTGGGACACCCTGCCTGCGGATGAACAAGCCGCAATCAAGGCCCGTCAGGGCGTCGCCTTTCCTATGATGGAGGACGTGACAGTCGTTGATGAGACCATGTCACAAGTCCCACCGGACGGTGCCACCCAAGGCGAGATTGTCATGCGCGGCAATGCCGTGATGAAGGGATATCTCAAGAACCCACGGGCGACCGAGGCCGCCTTTGCTGGGGGGTATTTCCATTCCGAAGACCTTGCCATCCAGCATCCTGACGGCTCCATCCAGATTTCTGACCGTGCCAAAGATATCATTATCTCGGGCGGCGAGAACATTAGTTCGGTCGAAGTGGAAGGCGCGCTCATGCACCACCCATCCGTCAATCTTTGTGCAGTTGTCGCAAAGCCTGACGAAAAATGGGGCGAGGTCCCTTGTGCCTTTATCGAACTAAAGGATGGCGCAAGTGCCGATGAGGCCGAAATAATCGCCTTTACCCGTGAACGACTGGCTGGTTTCAAAACGCCCAAGCGGGTTCTGTTTCAGGAATTACCCAAAACCTCGACCGGCAAGATCCAGAAGTTTGAATTGCGCAAACTGGCCAAAGCACTTTAGCCACACCGTGTTTGCCTCCGGCGGGAGTTTTTGGGGAGAAAGAAATCAGAGCGACGTCAAGCCCTCCTCTTGCAAGCCGCGCGGGCACCGACACCACGACGCCGTTGACCCTGCGCGCGGCAGATGACAAGCGGCACATCCTAGAGTAGGTTTGCCAAAAAAGGCGGCGAGCAGATGACAGCGCTGGATCGGTATGTGCGGCTGGAAAGCGACGCGCTTTGGCGCGCCGATCCTGATGCGCAGCGCCGCGATGTGGTGATCTCTTTTGGCGATGCAACGCTGGTCATTGCAGATCAGGCCGGCAGGCCGCTGTCACATTGGTCTCTCACGGCACTCAGGCGGACCAACCCCGGTGAACGTCCGGCGGTTTATGCACCCGATGGGGACACCAGCGAGTTGCTTGAAATCGCTGATCCGACAATGGTTGACGCAATCGAAGAGGTGCGGCGCGCGTTGGCCCGTGCGCAACCTCGCCCCGGAAAGCTCCGGCTGTGGTTGACACTTGCAACACTCTGTCTTGTGGGCAGCTTGGCGGTTCTTTGGTTGCCCAAGGCCTTGGTTGGACAAGCCCTGGCCATTGTTCCCGCAGCGAAACAGAAAGAAATCGGAACCGCTATGCTGCGCCATATGGCACCGACCACAGGCGGAGTGTGCCGGACAGACAGGGCAGATGCGGCCAGCGCGCGGCTTGCGGCACGGCTTTTCGGGAGCGGGACTGACCACCAGATTGTCGTCGTCCCATCGTTGGACGCAGGGGTGACAGTGCTGCCGGGTCAATTGATCGTCATCGGCGAAGACATCCTGCGCGACGTCGATGATCCTGCGGCGGCTGCGGGATTTATTCTTTCCGCTGACGTCACGGCACAGGTGGAACCACCGCTGGAGGTGCTGTTGTCGCAAAGCGGTTTGCCAATGACACTACGGCTTTTGACAACCGGCGCTGTCGACGATGCGCAACTGCAGGCCCATGCCCTGCGTCTGGCGCAAACCGGCGCCACCCCCGCAGAGCCGCCAGCCCTTGCCGCTGCCCTTGCCGCGGCCGACATTCCCTTTGCCCCCTATCGGACCGCGATTGATGCGCGCACGGGAAACACACCTGATCTCGGGCACGATCCATCAGATGGGCAGTCCAGAGACGTGATCATGGGCGACACCGACTGGGTTAGTCTGCGGAACGTCTGCGCAAACGCCGACTAGAGCGTTCCGAACATCCTGTCGCCAGCGTCGCCAAGCCCCGGCACAATGTAGCCTTTCTCATCGAGGTGGCTGTCGATCGCCGCCGTGACAATCGGCACATCCGGATGCGCCTCTTTCATCCGGGCGATACCTTCTGGTGAGGCCAGCAAACACAAGAACCGGATGTTGGTCGCCCCAGCTTGTTTGAGCAGGTCGATGGCGGCAACCGACGAATTGCCGGTCGCCAACATGGGGTCCACTGCAATCACCAACCGGTCTTCCAACGCTGTCGGGACCTTGAAGTAATACTGCACGGGTTCGAGCGTTTCTTCGTCGCGATAAAGCCCGACAAACCCCACTCGCGCCGACGGGATGAGTTCAAGAACCCCATCCAGCAAACCGTTCCCAGCCCTTAGAATGGACACAAGAGCAAGTTTCTTGCCATCAATCACCGGAGCATCCATCGGCTCCAGTGGTGTCTCGATCCGCCGCGTGGTCATGGGAAGGCCGCGTGTGACTTCATAGGCCAGCAGTTGGCTGATCTCGCGCAAAAGCCTACGAAACTCCGCAGTTGATGTCTCAGACTTGCGCATCAGGGTCAACTTGTGCTGCACCAACGGGTGTGTGACATGCGTGACGTGATCACTCATGAGGAACCTCCAGTTTTTTGGCGACTTTGGCGCGGGTCGCTTCGTCGAAAAAGGCGGCTTCAAGTGCCACTTGATTCATCTGTGCAAAATCATCCTCACCCCAACCGAAGGTTTGATGTAGCATTTGGTATTCATGCGTCATTGTGGTGTGAAAGAAAGGCGGATCATCGGTCGAAATCGTCACCTTCACCCCTGCATCACGCAGTTTCGCAATGGGATGGGATGCCCAATCGGTCACCGCCCTCAAGACAACATTCGATCCGGGGCAAACCTCAAGAACAATATCTTTCTCCAGGATTTCATCTATCAGCGCGTGATCCCCCGCTGCGCCGATCCCATGTCCGATGCGGCTGATCCGCAGATCGCGGATTGTCTCGCGGACCATATCCGCACCTCCCCATTCGCCCGCATGGCACGTCAGGTTCAAACCGGCCTCGCGCGCAAGGTCAAAGCTATATGCGTAATCCTTAGGCCGTCCTGCAAGTTCGCCGCCCGCCATCCCATAGCCAACGATGAAGTCTCCCATGGTTTCGGCCGCACAATGCGCGGCGGGTTTGCAAGCCTCGGGGCCAAAATGCCGGATGCCGGTGACGATCCCGCGGAGCATGATGCCAAATTTCGCCTCTGCCTCATCCGCCGCATCTTCGATGGCCGCCAAATAGTCTTTCCAGGCTGCCAACTCACCACCACCGCAGAAGTCAGGCGAGACGAAAGTCTCCATGTAGACCACACCGTGTGATGCGGTTTCTTCCAATACAGCCAAGGTCAGACGGCGAAAGTCCTCAGGTGTTTGCAAGGTCGTGCAGGCAGCCTCGTAGACCTTCAGAAAATGGTCGAAATCGCGAAAAGCGTACGATCCATCATGGGTGAAAATCCCTGAGATATCGATTTTCTTTTCGCGTGCCAGACCGCGGATAAAGGCGGGTGGCGCACAACCTTCAAGATGGGTGTGCAGCTCGACTTTGGGCAGATTTTGAAAACTCATAGAAAGCTCTTTCCTTGGCCTGTGTAAGGCACGTCCAGATAGGCGGCGATACTGGCAGCGACATCCACGAACGCCAAGTGGCCGAGCGGTTTTGCACCCAAACCATGCACCAATACCGGCACACGTTCACGCGTGTGATCGGTGCCAATCCAGGTCGGGTCATTGCCGTGATCGGCCGTTACGATCAAGAGGTCATCGGGCCGAAGTTCGCCGATGAGACGGGCAAGCTGTTCATCAAACCATTGCAGATGATCCCGGTAGCCTGCGGGATCGCGGCGGTGCCCGTATTCACTGTCAAATTCGACAAGATTCGCAAAGACAAATGCACCGTCATCTGCCCCGTCTGCCAGTTCAAACAGATGCTCCATCAGCGCCGCGTCACGCCCTTTGCGCAGATCATCAATCCCGCGCATTGAGAAAATATCCCCAATCTTGCCCACGGCATAGACCTTTCGCCCTGCCGCTTGCACGTGGTCACAAATCGTGGGTGCAGGTGGCGCGATCGCGAAATCCTTGCGGTTGGAGGTGCGGGTAAACGCGCCGTCCTCGCCCAAGAAGGGACGCGCAATCACCCGCCCGACCTTCATCTCATGCAGGAGCGGGGCCACGTCAGCGCAAAGCTGCAACAGACGCTCAAGGCCAAAAGTCTCTTCGTGTGCAGCGACCTGGAGCACGCTATCGGCAGAGGTATAGCAAATGGGCCAACCAGTTCGCAGATGCGCGGCCCCGAAGTCGGCGATCACCTCCGTCCCGGAGGCATGACAGTTCGCCAAGATGCCATCGGTCCCCGCAGCCTCGCAAAGCGCCTTGGTGACATGATCGGGAAATGCGGGCTTTTGATCCGAGAAAGTGTGCCAATCCCATGGCACCGGCACACCGGCAAGTTCCCAATGCCCCGAAGGTGTATCTTTGCCCGGAGACACTTCGGTCGCAGCCCCCCAAGCACCCGTCACGCCGATGTCGTCCCGATCAGACGTGCCATTGGCAAGGCGTTCGGCGGCGCGCAGACCCAGCGCATCCAGCGTCGGCAGGTGCAACCCAACCGCATCCGCGATGTGGCCGATGGTATTGGCACCTGTGTCTGGCACATCACCGTTAAAGAAACGGTCAGCATCGGGCGCGCCCCCGATCCCCACGCTATCAATGACAATCAAGAACGCGCGCGGCATCACATCATTCCTTCCAAAACAAGCGGTCCGCGCTGGACCTGCGTTCCAAGTGTGAAGGCCGCACGCACCTGTGCTGCGACAGCAATCGCCTGATCTTCATCTGCAGCATGCAACACACAAAGCGGGTCACCGCGAGAAAGCTTTGCACCCAGTGGTGTCACTTCACTCAGACCCACAGCGGGGTTGATCCGGTCCGTTTCCACCTTGCGCCCGCCACCGAGTGCGACCACGGCAAGGCCAAGGGCCTCTCCATCTATCGCGCTGA
The DNA here is from genome assembly GCA_964385035.1 of uncultured Loktanella sp. GTDB lineage: Bacteria > Pseudomonadota > Alphaproteobacteria > Rhodobacterales > Rhodobacteraceae > Yoonia. The sequence continues at coordinate 6,813 of CAYLMZ010000034.1, read as the reverse complement.
CATAGCCATCATGCGGTGCGGTCACTTCGCCAATAATCGGGGCTTTCGGCAGATGGGTCGGCCAGTCTTGCGCCATGTCGGGTGGGCCGCCCATCGCAGCGACCATATGGGCAAACCGCTCCATCGCGGCCCCTGACGTGATCGCTTTTTTCACACGGGCCCCGGCAGTCGGATTGTCCTCGCCCTGCATCATCAAGAGCTGCGTACAGAGGGCCACGGTCAAATCATAGAGGCGCGGGGCGGCAGAAGTATTGCCCGACAGGACTTCCATACAGACCGCGACTTCCAGAGCATTGCCCAAGGCCGGAGCCAATGGTTCGTTCATGTCCGTGACCAAACCAGCAGTCCGGCACCCTGCCCCGTTTGCAGTTCCAACGAGGGCTTTGGCCAAAGCCTTTGCATCATCGGGCGTTTTCATGAATGCGCCCGAACCGCATTTGATGTCGAGAACCAGACTGCCCAAACCCGCCGCCAGTTTCTTTGACAGAATTGATGCGGTGATCAGATCAACGCTCTCAACAGTCGCCGTGACATCGCGAATGGCGTAGAGCCTGCGGTCTGCGGGGGCGATCTTGCCGGTGGCACTCACAATCGCGCAGCCGACCTCACGGGTGATCAGACGCAACTGCTGTTCCGTCACATTGATATTGAGGCCCGGGATCGCTTCCAACTTGTCCAGCGTCCCGCCTGTATGCCCCAACCCACGGCCAGAGATCATTGGCACATATGCCCCGCAAGCCGCCAAAACAGGGGCGAGGACCAACGAGACGCAATCGCCAACGCCACCTGTCGAATGCTTGTCCAACACTGGCCCCGGTAAATCCCACCGCAGCACATCTCCACTGTCGCGCATGCCTTGGGTCAGGGCGACTCGCCCCTCTTCATCAAGACCGTTCAGCACGACCGCCATGGCAAAGGCACCCGCCTGAGCATCACTGACCTCGCCCGAGGCCAAACCACGCGCAAACCAACGCAACGCCTCACGGGTCGGCGTTTGCTTGCGGCGAACGCTGGCGATGATGGCCCGGGCGTCCAAAGGTCAGACGCGGCTCATGTAGTCTGCATCAAAGCTGCCGGGAAGAAGGGCCGCGACGGTCGTTTCGTGAACCACACCATCTGTCGTGGCGAGGGTCACTTTCACATCCGGTCCTGCAAACTCGGCAATCTTCTGACGGCAACCACCACAGGGGCTGACGGGCTTTGGGCTATCTGCAATCACGGCAATCTCGGCGATCTGTGTATCGCCACCGGCGACCATCGCAGCAATCGCGCCCGCCTCGGCACAGGTGCCCTCGGGGTAGGCCACATTTTCGACGTTGCAGCCTTGATAGATCGCGCCCGAGGCCGCACGCAAAGCGGCACCGACCTTGAATTTGGAATAGGGCGCATGTGCGTTTTCACGGACGGCACGTGCCTGTTCAATGAGTGACATGAGATCTCCTGCGCTGTTGTTGGGCTCAGATTGTGCCCAGACGGGCGGCGATGCAAGGGCTACCAACGGGTCTTGAGCGCTCCGGGAAGGGTAACCTCAAGCAACTCCAGATCGTCGCTGGGATCGCTGTAGCGGGTCTTCATGTCCGGGGGCACCACAAAGGCATCACCGGGGGCAAGGGTGTAGGGGTCCTTGCCTTCACCTTCGAGGGTCATGGAGCCTTCCATCACAAAGGTGAAGTGGATATCCGCATCATGGCTTGTCCAGACCGGCGTGCCCTCACCCTTCCGCAAAACGGTTACACCGGCCACATCTTTGGTATTGGTCGCAATCGTTGTGTCGCGCGCGATGAAACCGGGTAGGCGCGCAGGTTCCCAAACCGCTTTGCTAACCTCGTTAAACACAAACTTCTGGCCCTGCCACTCGCGATCAGGACGTAGGTGCGGTGTGGGCAATGTCATGTCGTGATCAATTTCGGTGATATGTTCGGCGGGCACGCCAATCTCGATCACTTCGATCCCATCGGAGGCTTCGAGGACACGGTGGCGGATTTCGGGGGGTTGGATAAAGCAGTCGCCTGCGGTCAGGCGGATCGGCGGCCCCTGATCTTCGTAGACCACATCAACCCAGCCGCGATAGCAAAAGATAAGCTGGAATCCGACCTTATGGAAATGCACCATATCCGGAACCGGCCCGCCGTCAGGGATGCGGATATGGCTGGCAATGATCGACCCACCCAGACGGCTGGGGATCAAATCGCGATAGTGCATACCTGCGCGGCCAATGACCCATGGTGCCTGATCAGCCAGCCTGCGCACGACAAACGCGTGGTCAGTCTGCGGAAGTTCAAGCGGCGGGTTCAGAGGATGGACCTCCACACGGGTTCCGCCGGGCGCTGTCAACAGCGTTTCACCCCCTGCAAAATCGCCGTCATCCGTCAGAATTCGCACGATTCCGGGGGCGCCGCCGACGGTCTGATCCAGACGCAATCGCAGCCCATGTCCCGTATAAACAGCAACCGTCGGGTCATCGGCGGGATAGATCATGTCGAGCCGCATGCCCAGCACACCGCCAAAGAACCCCAGATCCGCCCTCAGATCGACTGTCGGCAGGCAGACTTCGGCGCGGATTTCATTCTCTTGTTCCATTTGAAACACCTTGTTCGGGCCGTGTTTGAATTGCAAGACCACATGATCCATGATTAAGAGGCGCAGAGGTTTCCGCAACGGAAAGAAATTGGTTTAATGCTAAACCATATGGGAGGGACAACATGGCAGACGACGCAAAAGATGGCCTGAGACAGGCCGCACTGGACTACCATCAGTTCCCCAAACCCGGCAAACTGGAAATCCGCGCAACCAAGCCGATGGCAAACGGGCGCGACCTTGCGCGTGCCTATTCACCCGGCGTGGCCGAGGCCTGCATCGAGATCAAAGCCGAACCGGACACGGCCCGCGACTATACCTCACGCGGGAACCTCGTGGCCGTTGTCACCAATGGCTCTGCCGTCTTGGGTTTGGGCAACATTGGCGCGCTGGCGTCAAAGCCCGTCATGGAAGGCAAAGCCGTCCTGTTCAAGAAATTCGCCAATATCGATTGCTTTGACATCGAACTCAACGAACCCGACCCCGAAAAGCTTGCCGATATCGTCTGTGCTATGGAGCCGACGTTTGGGGCGATCAACCTTGAAGATATCAAAGCACCCGACTGCTTTATCGTTGAAAAACTGTGCCGCGAGCGGATGAACATCCCCGTGTTCCACGACGACCAGCACGGCACCGCGATTGTGGTGGGAGCTGCGGCCCTGAACGCGCTCCAGATCGCAGGCAAGAATTTTGAAGACATCAAGATCGTTAGCACCGGCGGTGGTGCCGCTGGCATCGCTTGCCTCAACATGCTGCTCAAGCTCGGTGTGAAGCGTAAGAACGTCTATCTTTGCGACATCGAAGGCCTCGTCTACGAAGGCCGCGAAAAGGACATGACGCCGCAAAAGGCCGAATACGCGCAAGGGACCACGCCTGCCACGTTGGACAAGGTGATAGAAGGGGCGGATTTGTTCTTGGGTCTTTCAGGTCCTGGCGTCCTCAAACCAGAAATGGTCAAGAAGATGGCCGACCGTCCCATCATCTTTGCCCTTGCCAACCCCAATCCCGAAATCAATCCAGAAGACGCACGCGCGGCAAATCCTGATGCGATTATTGCAACCGGTCGCAGTGACTTCCCCAATCAGGTCAACAACGTCCTGTGTTTCCCCTTCATCTTCCGCGGCGCGCTCGACGTGGGTGCGACCGAGATCAATGACGAAATGAAGATCGCTTGCGTCGAAGGCATCGCGGCCCTCGCCCGCGCCACAACCAGCGCCGAAGCCGCCGCCGCCTATAAAGGCGAACAGCTGACCTTCGGGGCGGACTACCTGATCCCCAAACCGTTCGATCCCCGCCTGATGGGGGTTGTCGCCAGCGCTGTTGCGGGGGCTGCCATCGAGACTGGCGTCGCCAAACGCCCGATTGCAGACATGGAGGCCTATAAGGCCAACCTCGATGGTTCTGTCTTTAAGTCGGCAATGATCATGCGTCCTGTCTTTGACGCAGCCCGCACCGCCGCCCGCCGGATCGTCTTTGCCGAAGGTGAAGATGAACGGGTCCTGCGCGCCTCTCAGGCGATCATGGAAGAAACCACTGACACGCCGATCCTGATCGGTCGTCCCGAAGTGATTGAGGCGCGGTGTGAACGGGCTGGTTTGAAAATCCGCCCCGGTGTCGATTTCAGCATCGTGAATCCAGAAAACGACCCGCGCTACCGTGACTACTGGGGCACCTATCACGATCTGATGGCCCGCAAGGGCGTCACACCCGATCTGGCCAAAGCCATCATGCGCACCAACACCACAGCGATCGCGGCCGTGATGGTCCAGCGTGGTGAGGCTGACAGCATGATCTGCGGCACATTCGGACAATACCTCTGGCACCTCAACTATGTGTGTCAGATCCTCGGGACAGATGTGTATCACCCCACAGCTGCTCTTTCGCTGATGATCCTTGAGGACGGGCCGCTGTTTATCGCTGATACACAAGTCCACCCGGAACCGACCCCAGAACAAATCGCTGAAGCCGTCATCGGTGCTGCTCGCCATGTGCGCCGCTTTGGGGTCGAGCCCCGCATCGCACTGTGTTCGCACAGCCAGTTCGGCAACCTCGACACCGACAGCGGGCGCCGCATGCGCGCCGCGATGCAAATCCTTGACAGCGCGCCCCGCGACTTTGCCTATGAGGGCGAGATGCATGTGGACGCAGCGCTTGATGTCGAATTGCGCAACCGCGTCTTCCCCGCAGCCCACTTGCCCGGTGCGGCCAACACGTTGGTCTTCGCCAATACCGATGCGGCGTCAGGGGTGCGCAATATCCTGAAGATGAAAGGTGGCGGGCTAGAGGTCGGACCGATCCTGATGGGTATGGGCAACCGCTGCCATGTGGTCACACCTTCGATCACGGCGCGTGGTCTGCTCAACATGTGCGCCATCGCGGGCACACCGGTCGCGCACTACGGATAGTTAAGAAGTTTACACCTCAGGCGGACTGGCGGGCGGTTTCGCTTGCCGCGCCTGCACCCCCTGCGTAACAATCCCGCCCAAGATCATCTGGGAGGGACATCATGGGATATGCTGACGTTTATGCGGGTTGGAAAGCCGACCCCGAAGGCTTTTGGATGGAACAGGCCAAGGCCATCGACTGGGATCAGGCCCCGACCAAAGCGCTTGATGACAGCAATGCCCCGCTCTACCGCTGGTTCACAGATGCCAAGGTGAACACCTGCTATAACGCCGTTGACCGCCACGTGGAAAACGGGCGCGGCGATCAGGCCGCGATCATCTATGACAGCCCGGTCACCCACACAAAGCGCAGCATCACATACGCAGAGTTGCAAACCCGTGTCGCCTCTCTTGCTGGGGCGTTGCGCGCCAAAGGGATCGAAAAGGGCGATCGCGTGATCATCTACATGCCGATGATCCCCGAAGCACTGGAGGCGATGCTGGCTTGTGCGCGTCTTGGTGCCATCCACTCGGTCGTTTTCGGCGGTTTTGCCGCGAACGAACTTGCTGTCCGCATCGATGACGCAACACCAAAGGCTATCATTGCAGGCTCTTGCGGGATCGAACCGGGACGGATCGTGCACTATAAGCCATTGCTCGACGAAGCAATTGAACTGGCGAACCACAAACCAGACTTCACCGTGATTTTTCAGCGTGAACAGGAAGTGGCCGAGCTGATCCCTGATCGTGACTATGACTGGCACGCCTTTCAGGCAGGCGTCGAACCTGCAGAATGCGTCCCCGTTGAAGGCGACCACCCTGCCTATATTCTTTATACATCCGGCACCACAGGCGCCCCCAAAGGCGTCGTGCGCCCGACAGCGGGCCATCTGGTCGCGCTCAACTGGACCATGAAATCCATCTACAACGTCGATCCCGGAGAGGTGTTCTGGGCCGCATCCGATGTGGGCTGGGTCGTGGGCCATTCCTATATCTGCTACGCGCCCCTGATCGCAGGCAACACCACGGTCGTGTTTGAGGGCAAGCCCGTGGGCACCCCCGACGCGGGCACCTTCTGGCGCGTGATCGAAGAGCACAATGTGAAATCTTTCTTCACCGCCCCCACAGCCTTCCGCGCAATCAAACGCGAGGACCCCAAAGGCGAGATGATCAAGAACTACGATATCTCGCATCTGCGCGCGCTTTATCTGGCGGGCGAACGGGCGGACCCCGATACAATCGAATGGGCCCAGCGCGTGATGGGTGTCCCCGTCTATGATCACTGGTGGCAAACCGAAACGGGCTACACCATCGCAGGCAACCCTGCCGGGATCGAAGCACTTCCTGTCAAAATTGGCTCTCCGACCGTGGCGATGCCCGGCTATGATGTGCAAATCCTGGACGATGGCGGCCACCCGCTACCAGCAGGCGAGCTGGGCGCAATCGCGGTCAAACTCCCCCTACCCCCCGGCACGCTGCCAACACTTTGGAACGCCGAAGAACGGTTCAAGAAATCCTACCTCAACACCTTCCCCGGCTACTATGAAACCGGCGACGCGGGCATGATCGACGAGGACGGATACCTCTACATCATGGCGCGGACGGATGATGTGATTAACGTGGCCGGGCACAGACTTTCGACTGGTGGTATGGAAGAGGTCATCGCGGGCCATCCAGATGTCGCCGAATGCGCTGTCATCGGCGTCACGGACGAACTCAAGGGGCAACTGCCCATGGGTTTTGTCTGTCTCAACAGCGGCTGTGACCGTGCCCATGACGAGATCGCGAAAGAGGTGGTCACCCGCGTGCGCGACACAATCGGACCGGTGGCGGCGTTCAAACTGGTTGCCGT
>CAYLMZ010000033.1:5806-20529 GCA_964385035.1 uncultured Loktanella sp. | reverse complement strand
GGAACCCTTTGCCTCGTCCGGTGTTGGGCCCGGTTGTCTGCAATCAAGGAGTGTTTCGGATGCAAAAACAAGCTGTCATTTTCGGGTCCATCGGGACCATCGTTGAAACGTCACAGTTGCAGCGTGCTGCGTTCAATCAGGCCTTCGAAGAAGCCGGGTTGGATTGGCATTGGTCCGAAGACACATATATCCCGATGTTGGAAAGATCAGGCGGCCGCGCCCGGATCGCAGCCTATGCCAAAAGCCGCAATGAAGCCGTCAATGCCACGGCGCTACACCAAAGAAAAACCGAGATTTTCGACGCCGCAATTGTTTCCCAAGGATTGATCCCGCGCCCCGGCGTGCTTGAGTTGATGCGCTTTGCCAAAAGCGCCAACATGAAGCTGGGATTTGCCTCGACGACATCAGGGGACAATATTTCTGCGATTTTCGATGCGCTTGATGGCGCGATCCGCCGGAGCCACTTTGATTTCGTGGGAGATATCGACGAAGTCGCAAAGGGCAAGCCAGATCCCGAGATTTACTATCGGACGATGACCGCCCTTGGCGTCGGGGCAGCGCAGTCGCTCGCGATTGAGGATACATCGGTCGCGCTAAAGGCTGCCCGTGCCGCTGGTATCGACTGTGTGGCCTTTCCGGGCGCTTACGCCGGCACAATGGATTTCACCGGCGCCGTCCGCATTGTTGATACCGTTGTTCCAGAGGGTCTTCCGGGGTTGCAGTGATCACCCATCGGGAACGTTTCTGCGGTGTCGGGGGTTGGTTTCCTGAACGATGCCGGTGGCCGCAAACGGGCACTGGTGCATCACAGAACAGGAGATAACCATGCTGACCCGACGCCATTTCATAAGCGCTACCACCGCCTTGTTCGGGGCTGCCGTCTTGCCCGGGCAGCCTGTCTTTGCCGCAGGTGATCAATGGGCGAAATGGGATGCCCAGGTCACGCCTCCTAACTATGATCCGCTGCGCAGCAACCCTTGGGGTATCAAACAACGCTTTATGCCGCGTCGCGTTCAAGCCAATGCAGGGCTGGTCCCCGGTGACATCCATGTCGATCCGATTGCCCGCTATCTCTATCACATCGAACCCGGAGGCACCGCGATGCGCTACGGCGTCGCGATTGCCCGTGGCGAGCTTTACGAGCCCGGGGTCTACACCATCCGCCGCAAGGCCCGGTGGCCGCGCTGGACCCCCACCGCCGAGATGATCGCCCGTGAACCCGACGTCTATGCAGAATTTGCTGATGGCATGCCCGGTGGGCCGGACAATCCTTTGGGGTCTCGCGCCCTTTACCTCTATGAGGGTAATCGCGACACCTATCTGCGCATCCACGGCACAACAGAGCCTTGGACCATCGGCGGACGCGCCAGTTCCGGTTGTGTGCGTATGATCATGGCGCACATCAATGATTTGTATGGCAATGTGCGCACCGGTGCGCGCGCCCATCTGTATGATGCGGGCGATCTGGTGACCGCCACCAGCTAGCACCTTCAGGCCGCGCAGATCGGGCGGCCGTCGATGGTCTTGAGAGGCAGCAAAGTTGTTTCGACGGGGCCTGCGTAGCTATACCAATAGCAGTTGTCCTCGGCCCGGAGCCGGACCGTCGCGAGGTCCTGACCCGGGGCGGCCATGGCGGCGACTTCCGGGGGGATCGGGGGTGTCTCATCAACGGGCGGGGGCGCCAAATTACATGCGCTGACCGCGAATATCACGCCTACGGCTGGAAAGCTAAATCTGTTCATGCTGAATCGTCCTTATTGATGGGATTGCTGACGCTTGTGTCGCAAAATCCGCCCTTTTGGTCTTAAACTTCGGGGGCGTCCTTTCGCGGGATCGTGCTGTCGACCTTTTCGAGTTTGTCGTCCTTCCAAGCCGGGTCTTGTCGCTTGATCAGGCGGGAGATCAGGAAGGCAGATGGCCATGACAAGGCAAAGCCAACGACGGCCGCGGCTGCGATTGCAAACCAGTTGATAAAACCAAGGCTGAATGCCGCGACAACGAGGCCGCCAGTCAAGACAGCGCCGGTCAGCAAGGTCAGGATGATACTCAGACGGTCCATGTCGGTCCCCTTCACGAGATTGGTGTGAACATTTTGGGACTAACGGTTGATGGGGCTATTCGGTTCCCTCAGGCGTGGGGTCTTTTGCTTGGTGTCATCGGTTTGTGGGCTGTTCCCATGTAGATGACAAAGCTGCCCGGCACCCGCCCAAAGATGAAATCACCGCGTCGGTTGACCCCGCGAGGCCCCAGACCGACTGTCGCGGAAGGGGCAAGGTCGGCGCGCGTCAGCTCTGCCCTTAATTCTGCGGGTTTGATGAAAAGGGCAGGGTCATGCGTGCCTTTGGGAAGAATGCCCAACACGTCCTCGGCCACCGTGATCGTCACGAACCGCGCCAGCGGGTTCCGGTTGATGGTGTCAAAGCAAAGGATCCCGCCCGGGCGCAGAACGCGTGCGATCTCGGAGATGACTTTGCTCAGATCGTTGACATGTTCGAGCACATCGACGCAGACCACCACGTCAAAGCTGGCGTCGTCGTATGGCAGAGCCTCGCCTACGCCGACGTCATAGGTGATGTTCCGGCCCGTCGTGCCGGCGTGGGCGCGCGCGGCCGCAATGGCGTCTGCGGCCGGATCGATCCCGGTGACTTTGGCACCGCGGTCATGGATCGCCTCTGCCATGAAACCACCCGCGCAACCCAGATCCAGCACCGACCGGCCGGACCAATCAACGGCCTTGTCAAACCATGCAAGGCGACCGGGGACCATGTTCTTGAGCGTCCGCACCCAGCGGATTTCGTCAGACCACCAGCGGTCCGCGACATCATCGTAAATGGCCAGGTTGTTGCGTGTGCCCAAGTGAATGTTACCTTCGATTTGCTTGTGGTATGAGACTTAGCGCCAGCTTGCGAAATTCAATTCGGATGTGTGGCCGCGTGTCAGGCCTGCTGTGGCTCTCCGAGCTTGTCGGCTTTTTCAGCATCCCGCGCGCCCATTGGGCGGTCTTGTCCGACAGTTGTGTCATGTCGCGTCTGAGCTTCCATTTCGGCGTTCAACTCCGCGCCCAGAATGATCACATAGGCTGAAATCCAAAGCCACATGAGCAAGATGACAACCCCCCCGAGTGCGCCAAAGCTTTCGTTGTAGGACCCGAAGTTCGCCACGTAGAAGGCAAATCCGGCAGACCCGATCAGCCACAGCAAGCAAGCTGCGATGGCCCCCGGTGTTGCCCATTGCAGCTCGGCGCTGTCACGCGATGGACCGTATCGGTAAAGGACGGCCAGCCCGACCATTGTCAGCCCCAGAAGTGCTGCAACCACAAAGAGCGTGCCCGCAATCTCTGTCACCGGCCCGAGATTGACCGCATTCAGCACGATCGGTGTCGCGATCATGACCGTCATGGCGACCAAGACGCCTGCGATCAGGAAAACGGTCAGGCCAAGCGTTTCCAGCTTCAGCCGGATAAACCCCCGTTCTTCCTGTTCATCATAGGCGACATTCATGCCGTCCATCAGGCTGCCCATTCCTTTGGACGCAGAATAAATCGCCAGCAGGATGCCGAATACAGCCGCCAGTCCCAACCCTCCTTCGCGTGATCCCGCAACCTCTGTTGCTTGTTGGGTGATGATGTTCATGGCTGCCTCTGGCACGATGCCCGAGAGGGCGGAAAGCTGGTCGATGATCTGGTTGGGCTCGACCAGTAGCCCACCGATTGCCAGAACTGCCGTCATGGCGGGGAACAAGGCCAGAAGCCCGTAGAACGCCACGCCTGCCGCAATCAATCCGACCCGGTCTTCGCTGACCTCGTCTTTCAGACGTAAGGCGATGTCTTTCCATGCTTTGACGGGAAGGTCGGTCGGGCTTTGGGCGTGGCGTCCACGTGACATTTTTAGGCTCCTGTCTTTGGGCAATTAGGCGGCGGCTTTGTTCACGCCGCCGGTCGCGATCGCCGTCATGGTGCGGTCGCCATCGTAGGTATCGTCGAGGCATTCTTGCAGGATTGCGCCATCTTCGTCCTGATCCAGACGATTGGCAAAGGCGACAAGACATCCGTAGCCTGCAAGCGCATAATGGACCATGCGCTGATACTGCGTGATGATCATCGCATCACGCACATGATCGTCCTTGAACTCAGCGTCCAGCACATGGGCGTGTGCCTCGGCTACGAGGCCTTCCATGCCTTTGCAGTGCTCACCGTTTGGTTTGATGTCGTGGCGGTTGCAGATTTCAACGAGTTTTTGGTTGCCGTCGTTCATGCCGTTGACCCCGGCAATGAGCGCTTCAGAGAGCTGCTTGTCGGTTGCGGCTTGTCCCAATTTGGTGACAACTTCGATGGCTTGTGTGTTCGCACTCCACAAGTCTTGCAATTGATCGTGATAGACGTCTTTGAGCGTTTCCATCGCCATGTGCTTTCTCCTGAAAATGACTGTGATTGCCTGACCAACGCGAAAGCCTGCGTTTCGTTCCAGCCGGAACAAAAGACGTGCGCGCGCGTTGTAGCCCCACAAACCCATGAAAGGAGAGACCTATGGATACCGGCTTTATCGTTATCCTGCTCGCACTTTTTACCTTGCTCGCATTCGTCGTCGCGGCGATTTTGAGCAAGCACAAGACCGAGCAACGGATGCAGAACGACAGCGCAGAGAAATCAACACTCGCTGCTGACAAGTCATCAACTGGCAAGCCAGCCGACGTTTGATAAAGGGATCAAATGGCAATGAAACTTGTCCTTGCCCGCACCGCTCATAAGATCGAGCGCGGGTTCGAGAAAATCAGACGCGGCCCTGCGACAGACAATCCGATCATTGACTGTTACGGTGGCTATACCACCCCCGATCACATTGTCTTGCGGGGCCGCGTTCTGGCCAAGGCGCGGGCCATCAGCGCATCGGGCAGGCAATCCAGATGGCAAAACTTCAAAGATTTCCTGAGTTTGTTCTTTACCGACGAATTGCGCGATGTAGCGATCAAAGCCATCGCCCATGAGGCGTCCGCGCTGACGGATGAAGAAGGGTTCTTTACCCTCAAGATCCCGCACAACGGCCCTGCGCCCGCCCAAGTCGGCATCAAGGCGGCAGGCACCGACAAAGCGCATCAAGTCACTGTCTTTTCGTCTGAACGCGCACCCTACGGCGTGATTTCGGATATTGATGACACCATCATCCGCACCGGCGCATATTCCCTGATGAAAAACCTATGGACCTCGGCGACGGGCAACGTGCACGAACGTGAGGTATTTGACGACGCCGCAGCATTGTTGCGCCAGTGCGAAGGGGAGGGGGCGTGTTTCTTTTATGTCAGTTCCTCACCCTGGAACCTTTATGATTACTTGCAGGCGATATTTCAGAAGGCCGGTCTGCCGCTTGGTCCGTTCTTTCTGCGGGATCTTGGCATTTCCGATACGCAATTCATCACGGGCACGCATGGTGACCATAAAACGGCTGCAATCGAGACGATACTCAAAGCCAATCCGGATCTGTCATTCACGCTTGTTGGCGACACCGGTCAGCATGATCCGCATATCTACACGCGCATCGTGCGCGACTATCCCGACCGCATCACGCGCGTTATCCTCAGGCGTCCCAATGAGGATGCATTGTCTGCTGAGGTCGAAGCGGATGTGGCCAAGATCAAGGCGGCAGGGGTCGCAGTGGCGATCGACTTTGACTACCGCGCGTTGTTGTCCGAGATCGCTTGAGAAATCGTTTTTGGGAAAAATCAAAAGGGGCGGTGATCAACACCGCCCCTGCTCTGGTCTTTGCTGACAGTGGTCAGGCCCGCAGCTCGTGCACAGGTGTCCCTGTTTTCTCGGCCAGCGTGTTTTCTGCCTGCGCCTTTACTTTCAGCATCTCTTCTTCCAGCGCGTTGCGCGCTTCTGCCATGAGCGCGTCGCGGCGTTTGCCCATCAACGCATCTTCCTTGCGTGTGCCTGGCAAGAGCGATGCGGCCAGCACACCAAAGCCAAGCGCGAGTGCGCCCGCGGTCAAAGGCTGTTCATGGACAAAGCCGCTTGTCTTGCGTGCCGCGCGACGCGCCTGCCGTTCGACGTTTTCTTGCGCGGCAATGGCCGCCCGACGCGCCTTGACCACGCGTTTGCGGGCCTTGGGCGGCAGTTTTTCAAGACCGCTGTCCAACGCCGCTTTCATGCGCGACGCCTGGGGCTGCGGTTCCAGCTCGCCGGTCATTTCGCCGCGAATTTCTGCGTCGGCTTGCGCCACGCGTGCGTCAAAGCCGACCATTGCGATTGTGGGCTCTGTCGCGATGCGTTGCGGTCGCTGCCGTGGTGCAGGTCTGGATTGCGCACCACTCGCCAGCAGTCCGACGCCGATTGCCATCAAAAGACCGCCGGCAGGATTCTCGCGCAGGGTGCCCCAGGCCTTTTGCGCCAGATCGCCGCCGATGTCGTTTGCGGCGGCCGAAACCTCCCGCGCGAGGCTTTGGGGGTTCACGGTGTCGGTCAATGAGTCAAGTGATTGCGCCAGACGGGCGCGGTCTGCTTCGACGCGCTCGGAAATATGTTCGATGTCAGACATTTGATGCCTCCTTCAATACTGTGATGTCTTCGCGGACGCTTTCGGCCGTTCTGTCGGGTGTCAGCGCATCGGCGCTGAGGCGCGACTTGCCTGCCAGCGCAAATCCGATTGCTGCGACAATCAAGACGCCGCCGACGATCAGAGCGGAGAGCCCGACCGACAGCCCATTGGCTGCGATGTAGGCGACGGCTGCAGATGCCAGAACGTTCAATGATACCAGCGCCATGAGCATGGCAATCGCGAGGAACATGATGCCCACGCCTGCGCGCGTGATGATGCGCGACATCTCGGCCCGAGCCAGTTTCAATTCGCCCTGCACCAGTGATGTAAACTGGCGCAGCGTATCAACGAGCAACGATGGTGCTTCATTCAATGCATGCTTAGCCATGGGTGCGGTCTCCGTTGATGTCTGCCATGACGGTCTTGTTGTCGACGTGTTCCGACGGTGCAGCGCGTGATCCATAGTGCGGTGTGCCCCATGGGTCGGTGTGATCTGCATAGCCTGTCGGATGCGGGTCGCGTGCCTTGAGGAACCGGGCCGCAGCAAATCCTGCGATCGCAGCGCCCCCGATGAACAGCAGCGGATTGCGACGTGCCATTTCGGTGGCCTGACCGGCAAGCTTTTGGACATCTGCGGTCCGCAGCTTTGTCGCCACATCTTCGATATGGTCCGCAACCTGTTGCACCGCCTGCGCCTGCGCTGAGGCGGGATCAAACTGATTTGCTGCTGCATCGGCGGCGTCGGCAGTTTGTTGCACCTTGCTTGCGACAGTGCTCTTTGCCTCTTCTGCGCGGGCGACGGCTTCTTGTGTCGCGGCGGCTTTTGCTTGGTCGCGCAGCTCTGCTGCGTGCTCCTTGGCTCTGTTTCCAAGATCGGAAGTCGTAGACATTTCGTAACTCCTTTCGAATGATTTGTTCACCGGGCCAACGCACCGCTGACGCAAATCGTTCCCGATCGGATTGTGACATCTGTCGGTGAAGTGAACGGAACCATGGCTGCTCTGACGCGTTGAGACTGCAACACCACATACTTTTTGGAGAGCACCATGGATTTTATCCGCATCATTTTCGCAATCATTCTGCCGCCGCTGGGAACCTTCCTTGAGGTCGGCCTGTCGCGTCAGTTCTGGTTGAACATCTTGCTCACACTTTTGGGCTACATCCCGGGGATCGTGCATGCCGTCTACATCATTGCGCGCCGCTAAAACCGATCCTGAACTGGCCAAGTTCGAACGCTGGGCTGAGGCATTGGATGCGAAGTTTCACATCTTCGGTGTCCCTGTGGGCTGGGATTCGATCCTTGGACTGATCCCGGGTGTGGGCGATGCCGTCACCGTGCTGCCCGCCGCATTGATGATCAACCACGGGTATCGGTCAGGGATCCGCAAACGGGCGCTGGCCAAAATGGCGCTGAATACCGGGCTGGACCTGACGTTCGGTGCGATCCCGCTTGTCGGTGATCTGTTCGATTTTGCCTTCAAGAGCCACAAGAAAAACGTCCGCGTCCTGCGCGAAGAATTGACGTCAGATATGGCAAGCCTTGGCCAGCCAACAGGCTGAGAAGGCTCGCTGAAAATCTGTGTGGGGACTAATGGGTGTCGTCCTTACATCTACTGAATTTATCGACGCCCGCCATGAAAGGAGCCTGAAATGAATTGGGAACAAGTCAAAGGGAACTGGACTCAGATGAAAGGTGAACTGCGCGAGAAATACGGCGAGTTGACCGATGATGAAGTCGAGCAAGCCAAAGGCGAGCGTGACCAGCTTGCCGGTCTGATTAGCGAAAAATACGGCAAGGCCAAATTCGAGGTCGAGAAGGAACTCGATGAATGGCTGAGCAAGCGGTAGTCATGGCCAGACAGACGGAAACGACCGAAGATGCCATTGGCCAGCTGTGGGCGCAGCTGGCCAATGCGCGTGTTGTCATGCTGAGTGTCCCTGAAAGCGGCCAACACCCGCAACCGATGACGCATTTTGCCGACCGAGAGAGCAAGGCCATCTGGTTCATCACATCGTCCGAGACGGACTTGGCAGAGGCAGTCGGTGCCGGTGCGCGTGGTCAATTGACCCTTGCGACACCAAAGCAGGATTATCAGGCCAGTGTCCGCGGAGATCTGAGTTTTGTGCAGGATGCCGCCAAGCTGGACGAATTGTGGAACCCATTTGCGGCCGCCTGGTTCGAAGAGGGTCGCGACGATCCGAGCGTACGCCTGTTGCGGTTCACGCCTGATGAGGCCGCGGTTTGGGCCTCCGAAGCAAATGCCATTCTGGTTGGCTTGCGTCTGATGCGGGCCAATCTTGCTGCCGGAGAGACACCGCCAGACGTTGGGGTGCATCACGTATTTCACTTTAACGAACATGCATGAACCCGAAGGCTCGCCAATCGTGGCGGGCCTTTCGCATTTTGAGAAGGAGACCTGATCATGAAAGTGTCAGAGCTGATCGGACTTGACATGGTCCATACCACGGCCCCTCACATAAAGGGCAAAATCACTGACGTGTTGTTCCCGTTTTCCCTGCAAGACGCCGTCTTTTTTCTGGCTGACATCACAACGTCTGACGCGATGGCGCCCGTTTTGTTCAGCCCGACCGTTTTGGCGTTGGAGGATGACACGTTCAAGATCGGTGCCCATCCAGACGATGTCATAGCCCGCGTCGATGCGTCGACACAGCGAACGGAAGTGGCACTTGACCCTGCCGATGTGCCCAGCACCTTTATTGGTCCGTTCGGCAATACCTTCTCGCCCAGCTTGATCGCGGCGCTTTTCAACGCCCGCACCGGCAACCCAAACCCTGAGAGACCCAAAGAGGCAGAAGGTGTCTGGTTCTCGGAATTGCAGGGGAGTGGCGTGCGTGCGCATGTGGCGCCGGTGGGCGTCGTCAAAGATATCAACCTCGATGCGCATTGCATGCGCTGTGAGGCGATCCAGATCGAGATGGCTGATGGTGCAGAGCGGCTTTTGCCGCCCGCTGCCTTTCATACGACGCGCGGGCCTGATGGTGCTGCATTGCTTGCGCTGGTCCAACCAGATGAAGTGGCGTGAACCGGCGACAAAAACAAACCGCCGCAGGTTTCCCTGCGGCGGTTTGAAGGCTTTAAATTGCCTGCTTACGCGGGGTTAGTCGCGCCCGCGCAGCGCAAGGCCCAGCAGCAGACCAACACCCAAAGCGCCGACAACGGCTGTGCCCGGGTTTTCACGGACAAATTTGGTGCCTGTCTCTGTCATCTTGCGGAGTTCATCGTTTGCCCGCTCTGCTGCGATCTGAGCCTGAAGCCGTGCTTCGGTCGCTGCTTCCTGCGCTGTTTCAACGCCTTTCTCGATCGCTTCGGCTGCCCGCTCTTTCATCGGGGCGCTTGCTTTGTCGTGGCCGTTCGAGAGGCCTTCTTCGATTGCTGCGTTCTGTGTCATTTCTTGTTCCTTTCAAATCTACACGCCGCGACCAGCTGGGGTCGCGGCGGTGTTTTCACTCAGATGTGCTTAGCTTTCGTCAGCTGCATCTTCTTCGGGACTTTCGAATTCGATCGTTGGCACTTCCATCGTCACCTGTTCCGTTCCGGTTTCGATATCGCCCACTTCTGCGTCGAATTCAGGCAGGTTGCCGCCCTCCATCGAGATGTCTACGTCCGGCAGGCTGCCCTCTTCTGTCTGGTCAATGTCGACCATGTAGACGCCAAATCCGATTGCAACTGCGGCAACAACGACTGCGATTACTGGCATGACTTTCATCAGTTCTCTCCTTCATAAGGTTACACTGACACAACGAATGCAGGCGCGTCGGGTTCCGAAATTTCTAAAGAAGTGGCCGCTTGTCGGTGGATATGTCGTCGAGCATCGCGATCTCTGCCAGAGCTTCGATATCCGGAATGCTCAGGACGCCATCAGACCAATGTGCCAATTGTCGCCCCTTGAGAGCCGCAAGTGTCTTGTTGGTGTGCACGAGCGACAGACCCAACGCGTCCGCGAGGTCCTGCTGGCGATAGGGCAGTGGCATTTGGCTATTGTGGACCATCCCGAGCGCCTTGCCGCGCAGGAACAGCTTTAAGAGCGCCCATGACACGGATTGCAGCGCATCCCTTTGACCGACCGTGGCAAGGGCATCGCCAAGGAAATGTTCTTCGACAGCTGCCAGCCAGGTGATCGAAAAGGCGCGCTCTGGGTTATCTTTGAAGAAATTCCAGATCGCTGACCGATCAAAGACACAGAGCGTCATTTTCGTCGTAGCTTCGACGGAGTGGCCCATCTCGCCCATGATCCCCGCCTGAAGACCGATAAAGTCGCCGGGGAAGATCATGTTGACCACTTGCCGTTTCCCGTTTTCCAGGAATTTATACCGCAACCCCATCCCATGCAGGGCCGTAAAGAGCTGTGGGCTGTTGGATTTTTCCATCAGAATCGGTGCGCCCGCGTCGACGATTAATTCGCCAACTTTGAAGCGTTGCATGACTGCGACCTCTTCTTTCGACATTTGCGTGAACTGATCGCGTTTTCTGAGGGGGCAATTCTCGCATTTCGTAGCCAATTTTCTTTCTCTTCCTATGTCATAGATTAATGCATGATCCGGAAAACGCAGTTATCGTGACATGTGCTTTGGGGGTGATCGTGGCCAGAAACTTCATCGTTGTTGAACCGGATCCAATCGTCCGTATGGACATTGAGGGGATGCTGCTTGCCGAATACCCGGCGAGCCAGTTGGCCACTGGTGATTCATTGTCTGAGGTCGGCGCTGCGCTGAATAGCTGCGGAGTAGAAACAACCCTTATTGTGCGCGGGTCACTCATATCAGAGAACGAAGATCTGCTGCGCGTTCTGCGGGCCGCTGCAACACGTGGAAGCCATCTTGTGGTCATTGGTGACATGGAAGACTTTGACCTGCCTGCAACGTTTCTTGAGTTGCCGTTTACAACCGAAATGGTGGTCGCGGCTGTCGCGCCAGGCGCCAATCAAGACGGTATCAGACCCGACTTATAGAGCGGTGTCGAACCGTTGGGATCACGCCGATGGTGTGTGATGCGCGATATGACGTGTGTTTAATCCTACTATCTCCCTCGTCTTGATCTCTCTCCTACGCCAGCCCAACGCATATCACGGCGTTTAGTTTCATCTTTTGAATTTATCGGAACGAATTTTTGCTCTGTTCGTTTCTTTTGCAGAGCCGTGCAGAGGCGTCTGCACCCAACCGAACAAAAAAGGAGCAAACCATGCTTTATTATGCACTCGCATTCTTACTGGTTGCTATCGTTGCAGCCGTCTTTGGATTTGGCGGGATCGCGTCAGCGTCTGCTGGCATCGCGCAAATCCTGTTCTTCATCTTCGTAGCGCTTTTCATCATCACGATCATCGCGCGCGCGATCCGAAGCTAGAGCAAATTACAGCCCAGGAGGATTAAGAAATGACACAATCATTGAACGTCGTCGCAACGCCGCAAGAGATCGCCTCTGGCGTGCGCCAGCCCGAAACAATCGCAGAGGGTTTGGCCGATGTTCTGGCTGATACTTACATGCTGATCTACAAGACCCATGCCTATCACTGGAACGTCGAAGGGCCGTTGTTCTATTCGATCCACAATCTGACCGAGGGTCAGTATGAGGACATGTTTGCAGCCGCCGACGAAATCGCAGAGCGCATTCGCGCCGTTGGTCAAATGGCACCGATGTCGTTGAAAGAAATCATGGAGATGTCCGCAATCAAGGACAGCCCCGAAAAGCTCTCTGCTGGCGACATGTGCCGCGCCCTCGCCGAGGATCATGAGCGGATTGCGCATCGGCTGCATGCGCTTGTCCGGATCGCCGGGGATCACAACGACCCGGTGACCGAGGACCTTGCGACTGAACGGTCAGCCTTTCACGAGCAAGCAGCATGGATGTTGAAAGCCATCGTGACAGAATAACACGTTTTACCGCGGCCTTGTTGGGCCGCGGTATTCTTTATCCGGCGGCTGTAGCGATCAGCCAGCCCACCACCCCGTAAGGTATCAGCCCAACGAGTAGCAGGATGCCGTCTCGTGTGAGCATCCCCAAAGCAAGCAACGCGACGCCAACCCCTAAGACCGATGACGAGAACGGAACAAACTCAAGCACTGGCATGAGGGCGCCCGACATCACGCAAAGGATCTGCGGCACATAAACAAACGGGCGATGCAAAAACACTCTGAGACGGCGGTCCGTCCGCGCATCCACCCAACGGGCGACAGGGTAGAGCGCCTGGAAAGCCCTGCACACCGTTTCGCCCTTCAACTCCCGCCGCAGCACCCAATCCGGCAGCCACAGATGTTGCTTGCGCACCAACATCTGCACAGAGACGAGGCAAATGACGATCCCCATCAGCGAAGAGAACAAAGGAATCCCGCTGAGCGGTGTGGCGACAGCAACTGCGGGCAACAACAAGATGGGTGCAAAACTGACATCGCCCACCTGTTCGATGACCTTGCGCAAGGAAACCCGTTCGGATTGGGCCACCAGGATGACTTGCCCGATGACCGCAGAAAGCGACGTCAGCGACGCTTCGGCGCTGACGTCTTCTGGCATGTCGGACTCAGACATAGGTCTGCTTTAGGCTTTCAGGGTTGCTGTCGAGGCAAAGAACATCGCCTGACTGACGGCAGATTGCACCTGTACTTCCTGAAATGGCTTAGAGATCAGGAACGCAGGCTCTGGCCGATCACCGGTCAAAAGACGTTCGGGGAAAGCCGTGATGAAAATCACAGGCACATCCATCGTTTTCAACAGATCATTGACTGCATCAATCCCCGAAGAATTATCCGCAAGCTGAATGTCAGCAAGGATCAGGTCAGCGGGCTCTGTCTGTCCTAGCTCGACAGCCTCTTTGTGGGTGCGGGCAACTCCAGTGACGTCATGGCCCAGCGATGTGACAATATCGGTCAGATCGGCGGCGATGATCGGTTCATCTTCAATAATCATCACCCGTCCTTGCACGCTGGCCGACAGCTCTGCATTGGCGGTCTTGATCAGCCCACGGACCTCGTCGTCGTCAACATTCATGATCTTGGCAATGTTTCCGATGCTGAATTCCTCGATCGTGCGAAGCAAGAGCGCCTCTCGGGAATTTGCTGTCAGTTTGGACAAAAGACCGTATGCGCGGCTGCGTGGGTCATCGCCTTCATCGGTGAATAGCTGACCGGAAGACGACCAAATTGCATGAAAACACTTGAATAGATTGACCTTTATCGGGTCGTCATTGTCGAAATCGCTGCGATCTTTCAGGATCGCTTCCAGTGTGGCAACGGTATATTTGTCACCGCGTGATTGCGAACCGGTCAAGGCGCGCGCGTAGCGACGCAGATAGGGGAGTTCAGCCGCAAGAAGATCTGAAAACGTGGTCTCCGGTGCAGTATCGTGCATTTTTTAGCCCTTTATTGTATTTTTCTTGGAACCAACGCTGCACTTAGCAGTTAGTTCCCGATGGTTTCAAAATAATTAGATGAGGTAGTCAAAAAAAATGGCAAGTAAGAACGATCCAAAGCAGGCCCGGATCGACAGCTACATCGATCAGAACCTCAAAAAGGTTTTTTCCGATCTCGAGAAGGACGAAATGCCCAGCGAGATTGTGGACCTTTTGTCGGTCTTACGTGCGCAAGACGAAGAGCTGAAGGCCAAAAAATGAGCGAGATGGACCCCAAAGATGAGCTGGTAACACATTTGCCGGCCCTTCGCGCTTTTGCGCTCAGTCTGACGCGCAATCGTGCCACCGCAGATGATATGATGCAGGATGCGGTTTTGAAGGCTTGGACAAACATGGATAAATTCGAACGCGGCACAAACATGCGCGCATGGTTATTTACCATTCTGCGCAACAACTATTATTCATCGCGCCGCAAATTGAACCGCGAAGTCGCAGATATCGACAATGTTTTTTCCGATACCTTGTCAGTGAAACCTGATCATGATGGTCGCCTGCAAATGATGGACTTCAAGGACGCTTTTGAGAAGCTGGCCGATGAGCACCGCGAGGCGTTGGTACTGGTTGGTGCGTCTGGTTTTTCCTATGACGATGCCGCCGAGATGTGTGGTGTCGCCACAGGCACAATGAAAAGCCGGGTCAACCGGGCCCGCGCGAAACTGACCGAGATGTTGCAGCTTGATGATGATGAAGCGCTGGAATTGACTGACCCTGCAACGATGGCCGTTGTAGGAAGCCCAAGCATTCCGTCATGACGCAAGGCCCTTGGTATCGA